>NZ_JBFUMO010000242.1:0-8252 GCF_054049355.1 Roseateles sp. P5_E11
GCGGCGGGGCGGCGCTCGGCGGGGTCCAGCGCCGGCAGGCCGCGCAGCAGGCGGGCATGCTGGGCCATCAGTTCGGACAGGGCCGGCTCGCGCTTGGCTTCGGAGAGCTGGATGCTTTCGCAGCCGGTCAGCAGGCGCTCGATGAGGACGGGCAGGCGCATGCGCAGGGCCTCGCGGTCGGCGAGGTCGCGCGGCGTGATGAGGCTGTCGAGCACGGCGTCGACCATCTCCATCGCCGCGTGGGCTTCGTGCGAGTCGCGGCCGTGGCGCACCATGGCCGCGACGATGACGTCCACCCAGGCCGTCTGCAGGAAGCGGTGCATGCGCGGGCCCAAAGGAGCGCCGGTGATCTGGTGGTCGATCTGATCGCGGATCAGCTCGCGCCAGTCGCTGCGCAGCTGTTCCCGCTCCAGGGCCGCCAGCGCGACGGCATTGCGTTCGCTGCTCTGGCGGGCCTGCTGGTCGATGTGGGCGTCGACGCGAGCCAGCACCTGCTGGAAGAGCAGGGCGTTGGGCGTGGGCGCGTCGACGAGGAGCTGGGCCTCGGCTTCCATGAAGCGCAGGAAATCCACAAGGCGGGCGTCATCGGCGCGCTCGAAGGCCATGCCGTGGGCGGCGACGCGGTTCAGCAATGCCCAGGTGGGATGGTCCTGGCGGCGCAGCAGCATGCTGTCGCTGCGTGCCAGGCGCACGACGGCGATCTGCAGTCGCGCCAGCAGCGCCTTCAGCGGCGGCAGCAGGCGCGGGTCGGCCAGGATCTGGTCATAGAGCCGGCTCAGCATGTCCGGCCCCGTCGAGCGCACGAAGGGCGCCGGGGCCAGCGGACCGCGCTGGGTGACGGGGCTGTGGGGCGCCAGGCCCTGCGGCCGGGAGTTGACCGCGTCGACGCGGYGCGACAGGCCGTCCAGCGTGCCATGAGCGGCTGGCCGCGTACTGACGCCGCGGGCCGCGGCCAGGCGCTGGTGGGCCAGCGGGTCGGTCTGGGCATGGCCGTGGGAGGCCACCATGTCGCTGATGTCGGCGGCGCGCAGCGTGGCGCAGGCCTGGGTGTAGAGGCGGTTCAGGGCGCGGGCCAGCGGTGTCGCGGCCACACGCATCAGCTCGTACTGGGTCTGGGCGCCGAGCGGGCTGGACGCCAGCGCATGGTGAAGTGCGTGAGCGTAGAGGGCCGGGCGCAGCGGGTTGTCGCGCTCGCGGGCCCGTGCGATGCCGCGCAGCGCCGCGAAGAAGTTGCCGATCTGGTGCAGCTCGGCCCGGCTCATGTCCTCGGCCGCATGGGCGACATGGGCGATGGCCACGTCCTGCAGCGCCTGGTGTTCGTCGACGAGGCTGAGGCTTTCCAGGCCGCCGAGCTGGGCGGGCGAGCGGTGCAGGGGATCGTCGCCGCGACGGCCGGCCTGCAGCAGCTCGATGAGCTTGCCCTCGAAGTCGGCCGCGAAATGCGCGCGCACCTTGCGCCAGGCCTCGCGCAGTGGATAGTGCTGGGGCTGCGCTTCGAGCTCATCCTGCACGCTGTTGAGCAGGTCGCGGGCCATCGGGCCGGCTTCGGTCAGCGCGTGGTCAAGCAGGTCGTGAGGATTCGGGCTGAAGGGCATGGACGCTATCGAGGGGCGTGATGAGATTATCCGGCGCCAGGCTGGTGCACCCCGATGTGTTGCCCCCTCTTACCGACCCCTCAACCACATGGCAAACGCCGCACTTCAGAACCTTTTCACGCTTTTCCAGGCTGGGCGCCATGCCGAGATGGCCGCGCAGGCCCGCGCATTGCTCGCCGAGCATCCCCAGGACGGCACGTTGTGGAAGGCCCTGTCCGTGGCCCTGCAGATGCTGGGCGAGGACGCGCTGCCGGCCTTGGAGCGCGCCCTGGCCCTGTTGCCGGACGATGCCGAACTGACGGCCAATCTCGGCGCCCTGCTGGCCTCGCGGCAGCGTTGGCCCGAGGCGCGGGCCGCCTATGAGCGAGCGCTGGCGCTGCAGCCGCGCCTGCCGGGCGCCCACAACAACCTCGGCAACGCGCTGCTGGCCCTGGGTGAGCCGGCCCAGGCCCTCGCCGCCTTTGAGGCCGCCCTCGCGCTGCAACCCGGCCTGGTCGCCGCCCTGGGCAACCGCGGGCGGGCGCTGCTGGCACTGGGGCGCCACGCGGATGCGGCGCAGGCCTTCGAGCAGGCGATCGCAGCACGCCCGGCGGATGCGGGTCTGCGCGGGCATGCCGCAACGGCCTGGGCCGCAGCCGGGCGCCCTCGTGAAGCGGTGGCCAGGCTGCGCGAGGCCGTGGCCCTGGCGCCGGCGGATGTCGCCCACCGCTTCGCGCTGGGCAACCTGCTGCAGGAGGTCGGCGACGCGGCGGGCGCTGTTGACGCCTGGGAGGCGGTTCTGTCGCTGGATGCCGGCCATGCCGAAGCCGCCTGCAATCTGAGCCTGCTGCGGCCGCAGCGCGGCGAGGCGGTGTTGACGGCGGCCCTGGCCACGGGCCTGGCCGGCGAGCGCCGGGCGGCGGCGCTGGCCAACCTGGGCGGGCTGCGGCTGCGCGAGGGACGGCATGCACAGGCTGTGGCCGCCTACCGTCAAGCGCTGGACGACGCGCCGACGTCGCCCCAGGCGTTGAGCAACCTCGCCCAGGCTTTGAAGCAGCAGGGCCGCCTGGACGAGGCCGATGTGGTGCTGAGCCGCCTCATTGCCCTCGATCCGACGCTGCTGACCGCACGCAGCGACCGTTTGCTGCTGCGTGCATATCGCCAGCAGGGTGCCGAGCTGCGGAGCGAGGCGCAGGCCTTCGGTCAGGCTGTGGCGGCGCCTGCCGTTTCGCGGCCCGCGCGCGCGGCTGGGCCTTTGCGCGTCGGCTTGGTGTCGGCCGACCTGCGCGGCCATCCGGTCGGGCGGCTGGCCGAGGCCTGGCTGCCGGCGCTGGCGCGGCGTTGCGAGCTTTTCGTCTACGCCAACCATGGTGCCGACGATGAACTGACCCTGCGGTTGCGGGCCGCCGCGCCGCGTTGGCTGCACGTGGTCGGCTGGGATGACGCGACGCTGGCGCAACGCATCGCGGCCGATGGCATCGATGTGCTGATCGACCTGAACGGCCACACGGGCGGTCATCGCCTGGGCGTGTTCGCGCGCCGGCCGGCGCCGCGACAGTTGAGCTGGCTGGGCTATGCGGGCAGCACCGGGCTGGCCGAGATGGATGGCTTCATCGGCGACCGTTGGCTGTTGCCTGAGGGCGCCGAAGCTGGTTTTGTGGAGCCTTTGCTGCGGCTGCCCGACAGCTTCACGGTCTATGCGCCGCCCGCCGAGGCGCCTGCCGTGGCCATGCGGGAAGGACCGATGTGCTTCGGCTGCTTCAATGCCCTGCACAAGCTCGGCGACGAAGTGCTGGCGCTGTGGGCGCGCGTGCTGGAGGCGGTGCCCGACAGCCGGCTGCTGCTGAAGGCGCCCGGTCTGCAGCACGAGGCGGAGCGCACGGCCCTGCTTGGCCGCTGGCCGGGTGACGCGGCACGGCTGGACCTGCAGGGGCCGGGGCCGCTGGCCGACTATCTCGCCGACTTCGGGCGCATCGATATTGCCCTCGACCCCTTCCCGCACAGCGGCGGCATGACGACGCTGGACGGGCTCTGGATGGGCGTGCCGGTGCTCACCCTGCCCGGGCCGACGCCGATCTCGCGCCAGGGTTTGAGCTTCATGCAGGCGCTGGGGCTGGCGCAAGACTGGGTGGCGTCGGACGAGGAGGACTATGTGCGCCTGGCGGTACGCTGGGCCGCTGATCGCGCGGGCCTGGCGGCGCTGCGCGCCGGGCTGCGTGAGCGCATGGCAGTCAGCCCCCTGGGTGACGCCGAGCGCTTCGCAGCGGGCTGGGTGGCGCAGGTGCAGGCATGATGCGCGCCGTCGCCATCCACCTCTCGCCCATGAAATGCCTCCTCGGTTTCAGCCTGGCCTGTGCGGCCACCCTCGTGCATGCCGATGACGCCGCGACCAAGCCCTCCGAACTGCCGCTGTGGGAGCTCGGTGCGGCCGCCGGCGCGCTGTCGCAGCAGGCCTATCCGGGAGCGGACCAGCAGGTCACGCGCACGCCGGTGCTGCCCTACGTCATCTACCGCGGCAAGGTGCTGCGGGCCGATGACGCGGGCGCGGGGTTGCGGGCGGTGCGCACCGAGAGCTTCGAGCTGGATGTGTCCTTCGCGGGCTCGCTGAGTGCTGGCGGTAAGGAGCTGCGGGCGCGCGAGGGCATGCCGCGGCTGCGTTCGCTGGTGGAGTTCGGGCCCGTCGGTCGCTGGTATCTGAACGGCCGCAAAGCCGCTGACAGCCTGACTTTCGAGCTGCCGCTGCGCGGCGTGTTCGAGGCGAGCGACCTGCGCCGGCATCGCGGCATGAGCCTGGAGCCGGAGCTGGCTCTGGAGCACCGCGCCAGGGCGGGCTGGAGTTATGGCGTCAGTGCGGGAGTGCTGTTCGGCGACCGTCGCCTCGGGGCGACCTATTACACCGTCGCGCCGAACGAGGCGCTGGCGGATCGGCCGGCCTATGCGGCTCGCGCCGGCTTGATTGCCTGGCGGCTCAAGGGCGGGGTGTCGCACCAGCTGACGCCGGATGTGCGTCTGTTTGCCATCGGACGTGTCGACAGCGTGGCTGGGGCCGCCAATCGCGACAGTCGGCTTGTGCGCCAGACCACGGGCGCGAGCATCGGCATCGGGCTGACCTATACGTTCGCGCGCTCAGYCGCCCGCGCCAGCGACTGAGAACCTCAGGCACAAAAGAAAAGGGGCTGCTCGCGCAGCCCCTTCCTGAATGCTTGATCAGTTGGGGACAGAGCTGTCGGGCGAGTACGCCCGCCAGGTCTGTCCCGCAAGGTCTTACATATCCATACCGCCCATGCCACCCATGCCGCCCATGCCACCAGGCATGCCGCCACCGGCTGCTTCGTCCTTGGGGGACTCGGCGACCATGGCTTCGGTCGTCAGCATCAGCGACGCGACGGATGCGGCGTTCTGCAGGGCAGTGCGCGTCACCTTGGTCGGATCCAGGATGCCCATTTCGATCATGTCGCCATAGGTGTCGTTGGCGGCGTTGAAGCCGTAGTTGCCCGAACCGGCCAGCACGGCGTTGACGACGACGGAGGCTTCGCCACCGGCGTTGTAGACGATCTCGCGCAGCGGTGCTTCGATGGCGCGCAGGACCAGCTTGATGCCGGCGTCTTGATCAGCGTTGTCGCCCTTGATGGCGCCAGCGGCTTGCTTGGCGCGCAGCAGCGCGACGCCGCCACCAGCCACGATGCCTTCTTCAACGGCTGCGCGCGTGGCGTGCAGCGCGTCTTCGACACGGGCCTTCTTTTCCTTCATCTCGACTTCGGTGGCAGCACCGACCTTGATGACGGCAACACCGCCGGCCAGCTTGGCCACGCGCTCTTGCAGCTTTTCGCGGTCGTAGTCGCTGGTGGCTTCCTCGATCTGGATGCGCACTTGCTTGACGCGGGCTTCGATGTCGCCCGCAGCGCCGGCGCCGTCGATGATGGTGGTGTTTTCCTTGCCCACTTCAACGCGCTTGGCCTGGCCCAGGTCGGCCAGCGTGACCTTCTCGAGCGTCAGGCCGACTTCTTCGGCGATGACCTTGCCGCCCGTCAGGATGGCGATGTCTTCCAGCATGGCCTTGCGGCGGTCGCCGAAGCCAGGCGCCTTGACGGCGACGACCTTCAGGATGCCGCGGATGGTGTTGACCACCAGCGTGGCCAGCGCTTCGCCGTCCACGTCTTCCGAGATGATCAGCAGCGGGCGGCCCGACTTGGCGACTTGTTCCAGCGTCGGCAGCAGATCGCGGATGTTGCTGATCTTCTTGTCGTACAGCAGCACGAACGGGTTGTCCAACAGCGCGGCTTGCTTTTCCGGGTTGTTGATGAAGTAGGGCGACAGGTAGCCGCGGTCGAACTGCATGCCTTCGACGACGTCGAGTTCGCTGTCCAGGCTCTTGCCGTCTTCGACGGTGATGACGCCTTCCTTGCCAACCTTGTCCATCGCCTCGGCAATGATGCGGCCCACTTCGTGGTCGCTGTTGGCGGAGATCGTGCCGACTTGCGCGATTTCCTTGGAGGTGGTGGTGGCCTTGGAGGCCTTCTTCAGCTCGGCGACCAGGGCGGTGACCGCCTTGTCGATGCCGCGCTTCAGGTCCATCGGGTTCATGCCGGCGGCCACGTACTTCATGCCTTCGCGAACGATGGCTTGAGCCAGGACAGTCGCGGTGGTGGTGCCGTCACCGGCGTTGTCAGACGTCTTGGAAGCGACTTCCTTGACCATCTGCGCGCCCATGTTCTGCAGCTTGTCCTTCAGCTCGATTTCCTTGGCCACGGACACGCCGTCCTTGGTCACGGTCGGGGCGCCGAACGAGCGCTCGAGCACGACATTGCGGCCCTTGGGCCCCAGGGTCACCTTGACCGCGTTGGCCAAAATGTTCACGCCTTCAACCATGCGGGCACGAGCCTCGCCGCCAAAGATCACGTCTTTTGCTGCCATTTGATTCTCCGAATACTTAAATTGGGGTCAGAGTCGATTTATTTCGACTCACGATCAGCGAGGACACGCGTCACGGGGTGACGGGCCGTCCCCGTGTCATCACTTTTGAACCACGGCGAAGAGGTCTTCCTCGCGCATGACCAGCAGCTCGTCACCGTCGACCTTGACGGTCTGGCCGGAATACTTGCCAAACAGCACGCGGTCGCCGACGACGACGTTCAGGGCCACGAACTCACCCTTGTCATTGCGCTTGCCCGGGCCGACGGCCAGGACTTCACCTTGATCAGGCTTCTCAGCGGCGTTGTCGGGGATGACGATGCCCGAGGCGGTCTTGGTTTCTTGCTCCAGACGGCGAACGATCACGCGATCGTGCAGGGGGCGCAGCTTCATGGAATCTCCTTGAGAGTTGGAACCGGAGCGGCCGCGGCAATCGCGGCTCGCCGAAAAAAACGGGGCCGCGGAATCGGCCCATTTCGTTAGCACTCGAATGTGTTGAGTGCTAGCAGACACGCATTATAGGGACGGAGTATGGCGATTCAAGCCTTGCAAGAAGAGCTCTTGCCCGTCCTGCCGTCAGCGGGGCCTGCCCGCGTTGAGCTGGCCTGCTGCCGTCCGTCCCAATGAAAAACGACCGCCGCAGCGGTCGTTCTTGCAGGAGAGAGGCGCTCAGCGTGCGGCGCGGCGGCGGCTCCAGCCCAGACCGCCAAGGGCACCCAGGGCCAGGGCGATGCTGGTGGGCTCCGGCAGCTGGCCGGTCGGGTCGGCCGTCCTGAAACTCAGGTCGTCGAGCAATACGGTCTGGTCGATTGCAGAGAAGACGATGGTCCGAGCCACACCCTGGAAGGACAGCGAGACCGGCTGCGACGACCAGTTGCAAAAGACGAAGGTGCCGCAGCTTTCGCCGGTCAGGCCGGTCAGGCCCAGGCCCACTTCCTTGCCGGCGACGTCATAGGCGTGAACCGCGAGGTTGATCGCGGTCGTGCTGCCCGAGTAGACAAAGGACAGCGCTTCGACGAAGCCGTCGGCCGAGGTCAGCGTAAACGACCGGGCGTCTGTTGAGGCCGGATTGGTCGGATCCTGAGCGAGCCAAAGCGCGCCGCAGCTGCCTGTACGGACGAAGCTGACATCGCCGCCGCAGGCTTCAGAGGTTGCTGTCCATGCGGCGCCGCTCACCGTGACGCCCTTGGACGCATAGCGGGTGGTCAGCGGTTCCGTGGTCTGCACGTCCTCGAAGTCCAAGAAGACCGCACCGGCCATCGCCGATTGCATGGTGGCCGTCAAGGCGAGTGCCAGAAGTTTGCTCGTCGCGCGCATGGCGTTCTCCGTCCGGGTTTGTTCGAGTTGGGTTGTTGGGCGGACTGTAAACAAGCACCTGCGCGCCGGGCCGCGTTGTGCCCCTTCAGTTGAGGGGGAGTCAAGCACCTAGGGGCCGCGCTTAGGGGGGTGAAGAGGTAATGCGCGCGCATATATGAGTTGCCGAGATGACTCGCTAGATCGCGCGGCTGGCAGAAGGCCTTGGCTACACTGCCTCGGGTGGAAACCAAATGGCTTGAAGACTTCGTCAGCCTGGCCGAGACGCGCAGCTTTTCCCGCTCCGCCCAGCTGCGCCACGTGACCCAGCCGGCATTCTCGCGCCGCATTCAGGCCTTGGAGGCCTGGGCCGGCGTCGACCTGGTGGATCGATCCTCCTATCCCACCCGGCTGACGGCCGCAGGCGTGGCTGACGCAAATCGAAGGGCGTGCCGTTGACCGGGGCGACTTCGC
>NZ_JBFUMO010000243.1:0-8223 GCF_054049355.1 Roseateles sp. P5_E11
CCATAATGGTCCGAGCACTCCACAGATCATCATGGACATCACTCAGCTGCTGGCATTTTCGGTCAAGAACAAGGCGTCGGACCTGCACCTTTCGGCCGGCCTGCCGCCGATGATCCGGGTGCATGGCGACGTGCGCCGCATCAATGTCGAGGCCCTGGACCACCGCGCGGTCCACGACATGGTGTACGACATCATGAACGACTCCCAGCGCAAGATGTACGAGGAGACGCTGGAAGTCGACTTCTCCTTCGAGATCCAGGGCTTGGCGCGCTTTCGCGTCAACGCCTTCAACCAGAACCGTGGCGCGGGCGCCGTATTCCGGACCATTCCAAGCAAGATCCTCAGCCTGGAGCAGCTCAACGCGCCCAAGGTCTTCGCCGAACTGGCGCTCAAGCCGCGCGGCATGGTGCTGGTGACCGGCCCGACCGGCTCGGGCAAGAGCACGACGCTGGCCGCCATGGTCAACCACCTCAACGAGAACGAGTACGGCCACATCCTCACCATCGAGGATCCGATCGAGTTCGTGCACGAATCCAAGAAGAGCCTGATCAACCAGCGCGAGGTCGGCCCGCACACGCACTCGTTCGCGAACGCGCTGCGCTCGGCGCTGCGCGAAGACCCGGACTGCGTGCTGGTGGGCGAAATGCGCGACCTGGAAACCATCCGGCTGGCGCTGACTGCCGCGGAAACGGGCCACCTGGTGTTCGGCACGCTGCACACCTCGTCGGCCGCCAAGACGGTGGACCGCATCGTCGACGTCTTCCCCGCGGCCGAGAAGGAGATGGTGCGGGCGATGGTCTCCGAATCGCTGGTGGCCGTCATCTCGCAGAGCCTGTGCAAGCTGAAGGACGGCACCGGCCGCGTCGCGTCGCACGAGATCATGCTGGGCACCTCGGCCATCCGCAACCTGATCCGCGAGAACAAGGTGGCGCAGATGTACTCGTCCATCCAGACGGGCAACTCGCAGGGCATGCAGACGCTGGACCAGAACCTGACCGACCTCGTCCGCCGCAACATCATTTCTCCCGCCGAAGCTCGCTCGAAAGCGAAGTTTCCGGAAAATTTCCCGGGCTAGTCCCGGGGAATTTGACGTCACTCATGTGGCTTGCCACGTGAGTGACGGCAAAACGCCGCAAACATAGAAAGCCATTCATGGAACGCGATCAGGCCTCCAAGTTCATCAACGACCTGCTGCGGCTGATGCTGTCGCGCAAGGGCTCCGACCTCTTCCTGACGGCAGAGTTCCCGCCGGCCATCAAGGTGGACGGCAAGCTGACCAAGGTCTCGCCCCAGCCCTTGACCGGCCAGCACACGCTGCAGCTGGCGCGGGCCATCATGAACGACAAGCAGGCGGCCGAGTTCGAGCGCACCAAGGAGTGCAACTTCGCGATCTCGCCGCATGGCGTCGGGCGCTTTCGCGTGAACGCCTTCCTGCAGCAGGGCCAGGTCGGCCTGGTGCTGCGGACGATTCCGTCGACGCTGCCCACCATCCAGTCGCTGGATCTGCCGGTCATCCTGCGCGAGGTGGTGCAGCACAAGCGCGGCCTGGTCATCGTCGTCGGCGCCACCGGCTCGGGCAAGAGCACGTCGCTGGCCGCGATGATCGACGAGCGCAACGAGACGACCTACGGCCACATCGTCACCATCGAGGACCCGATCGAGTTCGTGCATCCGCACAAGAACTGCATCGTTTCGCAGCGCGAGCTGGGCCTGGACACCGACAGCTGGGAGGCCGCGCTGAAGAACTCGCTGCGCCAGGCGCCCGACGTCATCCTGATGGGCGAGCTGCGTGACCGCGAGACCATGGAGCACGCGGTGGCCTTTGCCGAGACCGGCCACCTGTGCATGGCGACGCTGCACGCCAACAGCGCCAACCAGGCGCTGGACCGCATCATCAACTTCTTCCCCGAGGACCGCCGCCAGCAGCTGCTGATGGACCTGTCGCTGAACCTGCGCGCGCTGATCAGCCAGCGCCTGCTGCCGCGCCGCGAAGGCAAGGGCCGTGTCGCCGCGGTCGAGATACTGCTGAATTCGCCGCTGATCTCAGACCTGATCTTCAAGGGCGAGATCACCGAGATCAAGGAGCTGATGAAGCGCTCCCGCGAGCAGGGTATGCAGACCTTCGACCAGTCCCTCTTCGACCTCTACGAGGCCGGCAAGGTCACCTACGAAGACGCGCTGCGCAATGCCGACTCGGTCAACGACCTGCGCCTGCAGATCAAGCTCAACAGCGAGCGCGCTCGCAGCGGCGACCTGTCCAGCGGCACCGAACACCTGACGATTCTTTGACCCATTGCTCATGACCACCCGCAGCTACGACCCCGTTCCCGCCCGCCGCGTCGCCTTCCTGGGCCTGGGCGTCATGGGCCATCCGATGGCCGGCCATCTGGCGCGCGCTGGCCACCAGGTCACCGTCTACAACCGCACGCAGTCCAAGGCCGAGGCCTGGGTCAAGGAATACGGAGGTGCCTTTGCCGCCACGCCAGCTGAGGCCGCCCGGGGCGCGGAGTTCGTGTTCTGCTGTGTTGGCAACGACGATGACCTGCGCTCGGTGGCGCTCGGCGACGAAGGTGCATTCGCCGGCATGACCTCGGGAGCCGTCTTCGTGGACCACACCACAGCCTCGGCGGCCGTGGCTCGCGAGCTGCACGACGAGGCAGCCAAGCGAGGCGTCGCCTTCGTTGATGCGCCGGTCTCCGGTGGCCAGGCCGGTGCAGTCAACGGTGCCCTGACCGTCATGTGTGGCGGCGATGCGGCCCCTTTTGACATGGTGAAACCCATCGCCCTGGCCTTCGCCAAGGCCGTGACCCTGCTCGGCGGCCCGGGCTCGGGACAGCTTGCCAAGATGGTCAACCAGATCTGCATCGCCGGTGTCGTGCAGGGCCTGTCCGAGGCCGTGCGCTTTGGTCAGAACGCCGGCCTGGACATGACCCAGGTACTCGAAGTCATCGGCAAGGGTGYGGCCCAAAGCTGGCAGATGGACAACCGCGGCAAGACCATGGTCGAAGGCAAGTTCGACTTCGGCTTCGCGGTCGACTGGATGCGCAAGGATTTGGGCCTCGTGCTCGACGAGGCGCGCCGCAATGGCTCACGCCTGCCGGTGACGGCGCTGGTGGACCAGTTCTATGCGGACGTCCAGTCCATGGGCGGGAATCGCTGGGACACGTCCAGCTTGATCAAGCGTCTCTGAMCCAACAAAGCCACAGAGTCACAGAGGCACGGAAAAAGCCGCAGCGAATTCCTCTGCGTCTCCGTGCCTCTGTGGCTGTGCTCGGAGCTACTGCTTTTTCGGCGTGAGGCGAGCGAGTTCGTCTTCGCTGATGATCTCGAACGCTCGGATCACTTTCTTGACGCCGCCGACCTGGCGCGCGATCTCGGTGGCGCGATTGGCCTCGCGTTCGGTCACGCGGCCCATCAGGAAGACCTGGCCGCGCTCGACGACAACGTAGAAGGCATTGCTCAGCAGGTCGCGCGCGTCGATGAACGAGGCCTTGACCTTGCCCTGGATGACGACGTCGTTGGAGCGACCGCTCAGTGCGCTGTGCATCGTGACCGCAGTCTCGTTCAGCACCTTGGTGACGTTCTCGACGCCGGCGACGATGCGCTCCACCTGAGCTTGGTCGGCTTCGTTGCGGGCCTCGCCGGTGATCAGCGCGACGCGGTTGTAGCTGTTGACGTTGATGTGCACCTTGTCGCCCAGCTGCTCGCGGATGCGGGCGCCGGCCTTGATCTCGATGGTCTCGTCCTCGAGCTGGGTGGCCGAGGTGCGGCGGTCGGTGGCGACGCTGACGCCACCCACCATCGCGCCGCCGATCAGCAGTGGCGCGCACCCGGTGGCAAGCGTGCTGGCGAGGATGGCGGCGGTCAGGGTGAGGCTGAGTTTTTTCATCGGGGTTCCGTCAAGGAGGTTATTCGTCGCTGCCGAGCAGTTGCAAGTCGACAGCGTCGACCAGCGCATGCAGCAGCACGCGCTGGGCTTCCACAACGCGTGGCTCGCGGCCGTGGCTGACGCGGATCTGGATATCGGTGTCCTGCAGCAGGCCGCGCCATTCGTCGGCGGCGCCCGGTGGCTGGGCGGTCAACGCGATGATGCTCATCTCCTGCGCATGGGCCACGGCCACGGCTGACTGCCAGGCGTCGCGCTGCTCGCGCAGGGGCTCGATCATGACGAGGACGTCACCCGGGTGGCCATGGGCCTGCAGGAGGCGCGCCAGGTCCACGCCCGCGGCGTCACGGGCCTGGGCGGACAGGCTCCAGGCGGCCAGGCCTGGCCTTTCCTGCTCGAAGCGGCCGGCCAGGCGGGCGGCCAGGTAGTCGGCGTCCATGCTGGCCAGGCCCTGGCCGGCACACAGGATGCGGCTGCCGCCAGTGACGGCGTCCACCACCATCTGCGCGGCCATCGCCAGGGGCCGCGCCAGTTGCTCGGCGGCTTGGTAGAGCAGGTCGGCGCTCTCGAAGAATTGCTGCTGGATTCTTTGTTCAATCATGCGGCGCGAATCATAGTCAGCGCCGCGGGCCGAGCGCCGGGCCGCTCCCAAGCCGGCCCGTTCTGGCGATGTGCTTGCGGTTCAATGCCGCAAGCATCGCCGCCCCCCAGGGGGACCGACCAAGGTATTTCCTTGGGCGAGGGGCTCCATGTTACGCAGCGTCGRAAGCTCCCTGTAACCAGTTGAGTTCGGCACCGTCGATGGCGACGACGTCGAAACGGCAGGGCGGTGGGCTGGCGTGGCGCAGCAGATAGTGCTGGGCCGCGTAGATCAGGCGCTGCTGCTTCCTGGCCGTCACGCTGGCGGCCGCGCCGCCATGCGAATCGCTCGCCCTTGCCCGCACCTCGACGAAGACCAGGGTGCCGTCGCGGTCCTGCAGGATCAGGTCAACTTCGCCGGCACGGCGGTTGGGGCCGCCGCCGACTCGATAATTCCGCTCCACCAGGCGCAGGCCGGCGCGCTGCAGATGCGCGAGCGCCGCGTCCTCGCCCGCCAGGCCGATCTCGGCCCGGTCAGGTTTTGAACGAGAGCCCCACTTGAACATTGATGCCTCTGTGCTTCGTCAGGCCGCACAAGCCGCAGCCGGCGGCCAGCAGTATCCGGCCGCCACGCTCTATCTCGTCGCGACGCCGATCGGCAATCTGGCTGATATCTCCTTGCGTGCCATCCATGCCTTAAGCCTGGCCGATGCCCTGGCCTGCGAGGACACGCGCCAGGGAGCTCAGTTGCTGCGCCATCTGGGCCTGCACAAGCCGCTGATCGCGCTGCACCAGCACAACGAGCGCGAGGCCAGCGCCACTGTCCTCGCACGGCTGGCCGCCGGTGAGCGCGTGGCCTATGCGTCCGACGCCGGCACGCCGGCCATCTCGGACCCCGGCGCCGTGCTCGTGCAGGAGGTGGTCGCAGCCGGCTACCGCGTGCTGCCCCTGCCCGGGCCGAGCAGCGCGGTGACGGCCCTTAGTGTGGCTGGCGACACGGCGGCCCGGTGCTTTGCGTTTGCCGGCTTCCTGCCGACCAAGGCCGGCGAACGCCGCACGGCGCTGCAGGCGGTGCTGGCTGTGGAAGGCCAGAGCCAGGTCGTGTTCGAGGCGCCGCACCGTATCGTCGAGGTGATTGCACTGCTGGCCGAACTGGCGCCGACGCGTCGCGTGACGGTCTGCCGCGAGCTGACCAAGCAGTTCGAGAGCGTCCACACCGCCGAGGCTGCGACGCTGCCGGCCTGGCTCGCGGCCGACGCCCAGCGCCAGCGTGGCGAGTTCGTCCTCGTGCTGCATGCCTTGGCGCCGCAGGCCGCGGCGGACGATGAACTGCCCACTGAGGCCCTGCGCGTGCTGGCCCTGCTCGTCGCCGAATTGCCGCTCAAGCAGGCCGTCGCCCTGGCCGCGCAGATCAGCGGCGCGCCGCGCAACCGCCTCTACGACGCCGGTCTGGCCCTCAAGCGCGGCGGCGACGAGTGAAGAGGCTGCCGGCCGCCAGGCCCAGGGCCAGCAACAGCGCGGGCGCGGGCTCGGGCACCGCGGCAGCGAGCAGATAGACATTGCCGTCAATGCCGACGGCATAGAGGGCGCCATTGCCTCCTTCGCCGAAGCTGGTCAGCGTCGAGCCGCCGAAGGGCGAGGCCAGTGGCGTGGCGGTACCGCCGTTCAGGGTCCAGATGCGGCCGGAGATGTAGTCGCCGAACACGTATTTGCCTTCGAGGCTGGCATCCGCGCCGCCGCGGTAGACATAGCCGCCGATGACGGTGGCATCGCCGTTGGCGCGGCCATAGTCGTAGATTGGCTCGGTCAGGTTGGGCGGCGTGGGGTCGCTGATCCCGGGCGTAGCGATCGTGCCCTCGCGCACGCGCCAGCCGTAGTTGGCGCCACGGCCGAGGCCCGAGGCAGCGGAAGCGAAATCCACTTCTTCCCGCGCGCCCTGGCCCACGTCGCCAATCCACAGGTCGCCCGTCTGGCGGTCGAAGCTGTTGCGATAGGGGTTGCGCAGGCCATAGGCCCAGATCTCGTCATTGCCGGCCACGCCGACAAAGGGATTGTCCGTTGGCACCGTGTAGCCGCCCGCGGGGTTTGGCGTGATGCGCAGCAGCTTGCCCAGGTTGCTGTTGAGGTTCTGGGCGTTGTTGTCGGGGTCGTTGCCACTGCCGCCGTCACCGGTGGCAATGTAGAGGTTGCCCGGGTCCGCGGCATTGAAGCCGATCCAGCCGGCCTTGTGGTTGCTGCGCCCCGCCGGCTGGGCCACCGTGATGACCGTCTTGGCGCTGGCCAGGTCCACGGCACCTGCGCCGTTGACGGTATAGCTCGCGACGACGGTGCTCAGCGTCGTCTTGTCGATGTAGTCGACATAGAAGCGGCCGTTGTTCGCGAAGCCGGGGTCGAAGGCCAGGCCCAGCAGGCCGCGCTCGCCGCCGGTGTCGACCTGCCCCGACAGGTTGAGCCAGGTCGAAACAGTGCCGCCGCTGTCCTGCACCTTGATGCGCCCGGTCTTCTCAACGATGAAGAGCCGCGAATCGCCGCTGGGGGCGGTCAGGAAGACGGGTTGCTCATAGCCCGAGCCGACCAGGGTGGCGGCGAAGGCAGGACCGGCAGCAGCGGCCAGGGCCAGCGTGGCGAGCGGGAAAAGCTTCATGCGGCGCTCCAAATCCGTGAAGGACGGATACGCCGCATGCTGTGCGGGGCCTCGCCTCGCCGGCCATCCCTAGCAGGCCACCGCCAGGGATGGATTTGTTAGCAGGCGTAATGCATGGGTCATCTGGCTCGACACGCGGCTGCGTTGCGTCACTGCTCCCGGGCGTTGTGCTTCTTGCGGTGGATGTCGCGGCTGGCGCCGTCTTGCATGGCGGTCAGGCGGCGGCGCTCTTTGGCGGTGACGGTGCCGTCGGCCTTGGCCTTCGCCTCGGCGTGGTCGACGCGAGCCTGTTCCTTCTCCAGGCGCTGGGTCTCGTGGGCCGTCAGGCTGCCGCTGGCGGCGCCTTGCGCGATCCGGGCCTGCTGGTTCGCCTCGCGCTGGTCGATGCGAGGCGTGTTGGTGCCGGGCGTCTGGGCGAAGGCGCTGGCACCGGTGAGGGTCAGCAGGGCGATCAGGGCTTTGTGAAAGGTCTTCATCGGGGACTCCTTGGGGACGTCGGGTTGCAAGGCCTGTCCACAACGACGCCTTTTTCCGCGCGGCTGACACCCTGCCGGTAAAGAAGGATGTCCATGTCTTCCAATGCCTGACGCCCGACTTCCTAGAATCAAGCCATGATCGCCGTCGAACCCACCCTGGCCCGCCTGGCCACCGCCCGCTCGCAACTGCTGGAGCCCTTCGGCCTGACCGAGGCCTCGCTCTCGCAGGCGCTGCGCCTCATCACCGAGCATCGCGTCGACGATGCCGACCTCTATTTCCAGACCACGCGCGCCGAGGGCTGGAGTCTGGAGGAGGGCATCGTCAAGAGCGGCAGCTTCAGCATCGACCAGGGTGTCGGCGTGCGCGCCGTGGCCGGCGAGAAGACGGCGTTCGCTTATTCCGATGACATCTCGCTGGACTCGCTGCTGGACGCCGCGCGCACCGTGCGCACCATCGCCGCAGCCGGCCAGAGCAAGAAGGTGAAGGTGCCTTCCCAGAGTCGCGTGGCCGGCAGCCGTGAGCTGTACGGCGTGTCCGACCCCATTGCCAGCCTCGACAGTGCCGCCAAGGTCGCACTGCTGGAGCGCGCCGAGAAGATGGCCCGCGCCAAGGACCCGCGCGTCGCTCAGGTCATGGC
>NZ_JBFUMO010000244.1:0-8208 GCF_054049355.1 Roseateles sp. P5_E11
CTCCATCTGGCATTTGTCGCTGCTCTTTGCGGCGCTGTTGATCGACCACTACATCGCATGAACACCCGTCGTTTCGCGCTGACCGCGCTGGCCGCACTGTCGTTGGCCGCCTGCCAGAAGGCGAGCCCCGACAAGCCTGCCTTCAAGGGCATCGACCTGACCGGCGCCGAGTACGCCCGCACGCTGAACCTGACCGACCAGGACGGCCGCGCCCGCTCKCTGGCTGACTTCAAGGGCAAGGTGCTGGTGGTCTTCTTCGGCTACACCCAATGCCCCGACGTCTGTCCGACGACGATGGCGGAAGTGGCCGAAGTCAAGCGCAGCCTGGGCGCGGACGGCGACAAGGTGCAGGGCATCTTCGTCACCGTCGACCCGGAGCGCGATACGGCGCAGCTGCTCAAGGCCTATCTGGCCAGCTTCGATCCCAGCTTTGTCGGCCTGCGCGGCAGCGAGGAGCAGACGAAGGGCGCGGCCAAGGAGTTCAAGGTCTTCTACGCCAAGGCGCCGGGCAAGACACCCGAGACCTACACGATGGACCACACGGCGGCGAGCTTCATCTTCGACACCGAAGGCCGCGTGCGCGTTTACGCGCGCTACGGCTCGGGCGCCCAGCCGCTGGCGGACGACATCAAGCTGCTGCTGGCCGAAGCCAAAAAGTAGAAAAGGCCCCGAGGGGCCTTTTACTTGGAGCCGAGGAGGTCAATCAGGCCGCTTCGGTCAGCGCCTTCTTCATCTTCTTCATCGCCGCCACCTCGATCTGGCGGATGCGCTCGGCCGACACGCCGTATTCGGCAGCCAGCTCGTGCAGCGTCATGCCGCCCGACGAATCGTCGTTCACCTTCAGCCAGCGCTCCTCGACGATGCGGCGGCTGCGCGCGTCCAGCACGTCCAGGGCGCGGTGGATGCCGTCGCCGGCCAGTTCGTCGCGCGAACGCGCCTCGATGACGCGGGTCGGCTCATGGCTGTCGTCGGCCAGGTAGGCGATGGGCGCGAAGCTCTCGCCATCGTCGTCGGTCTGCGGCTCCAGCGCCACGTCGCCGCCCGACATGCGGGTCTCCATCTCCAGCACTTCCTCGCGCTTGACGTTCAGCGTGCTGGCGACATGGGCCAGTTCGGCCTCGGTGAGCGTGTTGCGATGCGTCTGGCCGTCGGCCTGGTCGGCCTTCATCTGGTGCTTCATCGAGCGCAGATTGAAGAACAGCTTGCGTTGGGCCTTGGTCGTCGCGACCTTGACCATGCGCCAGTTCTTCAGGATGTACTCGTGGATCTCGGCCTTGATCCAGTGCATGGCATAGCTCACCAGGCGCACGCCCTGGTCCGGGTCGAAGCGCTTGACGGCCTTCATCAGGCCGACATTGCCTTCCTGGATCAGGTCGCCCTGGGGCAGGCCGTAGCCCATGTACTGGCGGGAGATGGCCACCACCAGGCGCAGATGCGACAGCACCATGCGGCCGGCGGCTTCCAGGTCGCCCTTGTCGCGCAGGCTGCGCGCGGCGGACCCTTCTTCCTCGGCCGTCAGCAGCGGCAGGCGGTTGACGGCGGAGATGTATGCGTCCAGATTGCCCAGCGAAGGCACCATGGCCCAGGGGTCGCGGACGGCAATGGCAGAAGAGGCGGACATCGTCATGAATCCTTGCTAAACCGCGGCGCGGAATGCCGCGGTGAGCAGGATATTAGCACTCTGGTTTGGCGAGTGCTAAGTCAGTTCGTGACGGTGTTGGAATGCAATGTTTCCAACGGTGAAACAGTCAGCGATCGCTAACTTTCCTTCAGTCGACCAGGCCGAAATCCGGGCTTTTGATCATGGCCTCGATATCCAGCAGGATCAGCATGCGCTCGCCGAGCTTGCCCAGGCCGGTGATGAAGCGGGCGTCCAGGGCGGCGGCCACTTCCGGGCGCGGCTTGATCTCGTCGGCGCTCAGTTCCAGCACGTCGGACACCGAATCCACGACGACACCGACGACGCGGCCGGCCACATTGAGCACGATGACGACGGTGAAAGCGTTGTATTCACCGGCCTGGCCCAGGCGGATGCGCAGGTCCACGATGGGCACGATGACGCCGCGCAGGTTGACGACGCCCTTGACGAAGGCCGGTGCATTGGCAACGCGGGTGGGCGGCTCGTAAGAGCGGATTTCCTGCACGCGCAGGATGTTGAGGCCGTATTCCTCTGCGCCGATGCGAAAGGTCAGGAACTGGCGACCATCGGTGCGTGCCAGGGCCTGCACGGCCTGGGCACCGGTGCTGGGAAYGAGATCGGTGGAACTCATCGGGCGCTGACGCGTGTTGGGGACTGGGCCCTCATTCTGCCCCCGCTACGACGGAGCCCGGCGCCAACAATTCATCGACCAGGGCGAGCAATTCACGCACGTCCAGCGGCTTGGTCAGATAGTGCTGGGCGCCCGCCACCTCGGCGGCGGCGATCTGCTCGGGCTGGGCATTGGCCGACACGACGACGACCGGGGGAAGCGGCTGGCCCAGCTCGCGCATGCGGCTCAGCAGCGTCAGGCCGTCGCCATCGGGCAGCTGCCAGTCGAGCAGCAGCAGGGCCGGCGGGCGCTCGCGCAAGGCGCGCAGGCCGGCTTCCACGGTCGGCGCCACTTCCAGCTCGATGCCGGGCCGCTGGTCCAGGATGCCGCGCATGACTTCGGCGTTGAGCGGGTTGTCCTCCACGTAGAGCACGCTCCGCTGGGGGCTGGGGCGCGGGCTGGTCGGTTCGTCCGGGGCTGTCTCCTGGGACAGTGCAGCGGCAGCGCCGCTGGCCGGCAGCCTCAGCACGAAGCAGGCGCCGGGGCCGTCCTGCTCTTCGGCGCGCAGGCTGCCGCCCATCATCTCGGCCAGGCGCTGGCTGATGACCAGGCCGATACCCGTTCCCGGCAGGCCGCTGCGCTCGCGGCCCAGGCGGTTGAAAGGTTGGAAGAGGGCGGCGCGCTGCTCTTCGGTAAGGCCCAGCCCGGTGTCGCGCACGGCGATTTCGACCCACCCCAGCTCAGGACGAGCCACCTCGACGCTGACGCTGCCGCCTGGGCGGTTGTACTTGACCGCGTTGCTGAGCAGGTTGGTCAGGATTTGGGTAACCCGCGTGGGGTCGCCGACGAGGCGCACGGCGGCCGGGTCGATACGCTGGCTGATGGCCAGGCCGCGCTCTGCGGCTTGACCTTGCACCAGCGCCAAGGCCCGGGCCAGCAGCGGCGGCAGCTCCAGCAGCACAGGCTCCAGGCGCAGCGAGCCTGCCTCGATGCGCGACAGGTCCAGCGTGTCGTTGATCATTTCCAGCAGATGCCAGCCGGCCTGGGCGATCTGCTGGGCGCGTGCGCGCTGGCCCGGTGCCAGCGGTTCACCGGCGTCCATCTGCATCAGCTGCGTGAAGCCGAGGATGGCGTTCATCGGTGTGCGCAGCTCATGGCTCATGCGCGACAGGAACTCGCTCTTGGCCTGGTTGGCCGCCTCGGCGGCCTCGCGGGCGCGGTCCAGCTCCTCGATGCGCAGCTGGTCGGTGATGTCCTCGATGATRCCCACCAGCCGGTGCGGCCGGCCGTCCGCGCCGCGCAGCAGGCTGACCAGCACGCGCGCATGGGCGGTGCTGCCGTCGGGACGGATATAGCGCTTCAAGCGGCGGTAGAACGGGATCTCACCGCGCATCAGCCGGCGTGCCAGGCGGATGTCCTCACGGCGGTCATCGGCATGGGTCACGTCGATGGAGCGCTTGTTCGCCAGCGCCTCGGCCGTGTAGCCGACCAGATGGCAGAAATGGGCATTGACCTCCTGGAAGCCGCCGTTGAGGTCGGTGAAGGCGATGCCGATGGGCGCAGTCTCGAAGATGCTGTGAAAGCGCTGCTCGCTCTGGCTCAGCGCGCGTTCGCCCTGGGCGCGGTTGGCAACCTCGCGCTCCAGCGCGGCCGTGCGTTCCTGCACCAGCGCCTCGACATGCTGGGTGCGGCCCGACATCAGCAGCAGCAGCGCGCCCACCATGGCCGTGGCCAGCAGGCCGACGAGGGCGAAGGCCCAGCTGCGCCCCGGCGCCTGCACCAGGCCGGGCAGGTCATAGATGCGAATCTCCCATGACCGGCCGCCGAACTCCAGCGGCATCTTGACCAGGGGCAGGTCGGCACCTCCACGTTGCACGGCCTCGCAGCCCAGACGCCCGCCCAGTCGCGGATAGAGCGCGCCGCGCTCCAGGTCGACGAGACAGGCGCCGAGATGCTCGGGCCAGTTGGCCGCCAGGCGCGACAGCAGCAGGTCGGGCCTCAGCGTGGCGAAGACGACGCCGTCCAAGGCCTGCTCGCTGGGCGCCGCCTGGCCCCGGTAGAGGGGCTGGTAGACCACAACGCCGACCGCGGCCTCCTTGTCCTGCGACAGCTGGAAGCCCGCCGACGCCACCGGTTTCCCCAGCGAAGCGGCGCGCTCGATGGCCGCGCGCGCGCCGGGGATGGTGCGCACGTTCACGCCCAGCGCGCCGGCATTGCGCGACAGCGGTTCGATGAGGCGGATGGCCAGCATGTCCTCGTCCGCCGGTGGGCGCAGGTCGCCGGCACGCAGGCGGTCGCGCGCCTGGTAGCCGCCGGGAAAGGCATCGGCCGCGGCAGCCGCGTTGAAGCGGTCGACGTCGGCGCGCGCAACACGCAGCGTCAGGCCCAGCGCGATCAACGGGCTCTCCTCGGTCAGGAAGCCGCTCGTCGCTTGGGCGAACTCCGCGCGCGTCGGCCTTGGCTTGACCTTGACGAGGCCGTGCACGCCCTCCAGTGCCAGCAGCGGCTCGCGCAGCCGGCCGGCCAGGTCCTGGGCGGCGCTGGTCGCGTCGCGCGTGAAGTCGGCGCGGTTGCGCTGGCGGTCCCATTCCATCGTGACGGCCACGCCCAGGCCCACGAGCAGCGTGGTCAGCAGCATCGGCAGGCCGACGCTGAAGCGCCGCGTTGCCCAGGCCGAACGCGGCTGGCCGATCAGGGCCAGGGTGATCGGCGTGGCGATGAGCACGCCCATCAGGTCGCCGGTCCACCAGATCGTCCAGACCAGGCCCATCTGCGCGGTGGCGATGACGCCGAAGGCCTTCAGCACCAAGCTCGCGCAAGTTGGGCTGACGACGCCCGCCAGCGCCGCCGCGAACAGATAGCCGGCGATCTCGCGCGGCGAGGCCAGCACCAGCGGCCGGCCGCACCAGCGCCGCATCAGCAGCGTGCCGGCCACTGCCTGGGCGGCGGCACCCAGGCCGATGCCCAGGGCCAGCGGCAGCACGCCGCTCAGTTCGTTCATCGTCGTGGCCTGCACGATGAAGGACCCCAGGGCCACGGCCGGCGTGTAGCGCAGGCCCCAGACAAGCAGCACGGCCAGGCCCCAGCCGGCGGCGGGGTAGATGGGCGCGACCTGGTAGGGCGGCAGCACCATCAGCAGGCCCAGCCGCGCCAGCACGTAATAGACGGCGACGATGGCCGCCGACAGCGCCAGGTAGCGGCCCACGTCGCGGGCGCTCAGCGGCCGCATGGCCTTCATTCGGCCWGGGCCTCCCTCAGCGTCTGCACGACGGGCCGCTGCAGCACGCCGCGCAGGCTCCACCAGCCGGCGCTCCAGGCCAGCAGCGCGCCGCAGGCCGCGCCAACCAGCGGCACCCAGGGCTTGATGTGCCAGTCGAACTCGAAGACGAAGCGCGCCAGCAGGGCCGCCAGCACCAGCGCCACGGCGCCGGCCAGGAAGCCGGCCAGGGCGCCGACACCCAGCAGCTCGGCGCGCTGCACCTGGGCCAGCAGCGACGACGGCGCGCCCAGCGCCCGCATCAGCGCGAACTCACGCGTGCGCGCCTCGCGCGTGCTGCCCACGGCCGCCAGCAGCACGACCAGGCCGGTGGCCAGCGTGAAGCTGAACAGGAACTGCACCGCCTGGATGACCTGGTCCAGCACGCCCTGCACCTGATTGAGCTGGGCCGACACGTCGATGACGGTGAGATTGGGGAACTGGCGCGCCAGCTCGCGGTCCAGCTTGGTGGCCGGCGGGCTGCGGTAGGCGGCGATCTGCGTGGACGGCAACTCGGGCAGCTCGGCCTTCTCGAACAGCACAAAGAAGTTGACCCGCATGGACGACCAATCGACCTTGCGCAGATTGGTGATGCGCCCCTGCACGGGCTGGCCGGCGATGTCGAAGGCCAGCGTGTCGCCGAGCTTCAGGCCAAGCGTCTGCGCCAGGCCTTCCTCGACGCTCAGGCCGGTCTCGTCGGGCTTGGCATCACCCCAGCGGCCGCTGGTGATCTGGTTGTGGGCCGGCTTGTCGGCCGTGTGGCTGAGGTTGAACTCGCGCTCGGCCAGGCGCTGGGCGCGTTCCTCGGCAAAGCGCTTGGCCTGCACCGGCTCGCCGTTGATCGCCGTCAGGCGGCCGCGGATCATCGGGTACCAGTCGTAGTCCTTCACGCCGGCGTCCGTCAGCGTCTTGCGAAAGGCTGTTGCCTGGTCGGGCTGGATGTTGATGACGAAGCGGTCCGGTGCGGCCGCCGGCGTCGCGCGGCGCCAGCTGTCGATCAGGTCGGTGCGCAGCAGCACCAGCAGCGCCAGCGCCAGCAGGCCGACCGCCAACGAGGACACCTGCATGACTGCAAAGCCCGGCCGTGCCGCGACCTGGCGCGTGGCCAGCAGCAGCCAGCGCGGCACGCCCGCACCGCTGACATTGACCGGCACCAGCCGGCGCAGCAGCCACACCGCCGCCCAGGCCAGCAGCGCGAACAGCAGCACCGCGGCGGCAAAGCCTGCGGCGGCGATGGCGCCGAGCTTCACGTCGCCTGCCAGCACGACGAGGATGGCCGCGAGGCCCGCCACACCCGCGCCGAGCACCAGCAGTGAGCCGGCCTTGGGCGCGCCGAGGTCGCGGCGGATGACGCGCAGCGGTGGCACGGCGGCGAGCTGCAGCACCGGCGGCAGGCCGAAGCCCAGCAGCAGCGACAAGCCCAGGCCCAGGCCCAGCAGCGCCGGCCAGATGCTGGGCGGTGGCAGGTCGACGTCGATCAGCCCGGCCAGTAGCGACACGAAAACCTGGTGCAGGGCCAGGCCGCCCAGCACGCCGACCGCGCTGGCGCTCAGGCCTGCGAGCAGGAACTCCAGGCCGTACGCCCAGGCGATGCGGCGCTGCGGCTGGCCGAGCACGCGCAGCATGGCGCAGTCGTCCAGATGGCGGGCTGCAAAGTCGCGTGCCGCCAGCGCCACGGCCACGGCTGCGAGCAGGGCTGACAGCATGGCCACCAGGCGCAGGAAGCGGGCCGCGCGGTCCAGCGTCTGGCGCATCTCGGGGCGGCCGGACTCCAACGACTCCAGGCGCACGCCACGCAGCTTGTCCTTCTCGACGAGTTGCTCGGCGCCGGCCACGAAGCGGCCGACGGCACCCGGTGCTGCGCCCGGGCCGGGCACGACCGCCATGCGGTAGGTGAGGCGGCTGGCGGGCTGCACGAGACGGGTGGCGGCGAGGTCGGCCTCGGCCAGCATGACGCGCGGCGCGAAACTCATGAACCCGGCGCCACGGTCGGGCTCGGTCTCGATCAACGCAGCGAGCTTCAGCTTTGCGTCGCCGAGCAGCAGCGTGTCGCCGAGCTTCAGCCCCAGGCCATCGGCCACGGCCGGGTCGACCCAGACCTCGCCGGCGGCTGGCGCACCGCTGCGGCCGGGCAGGGCCTCGCGCAGCTTGATGCTGCCGCGCAGCGGATAACCCGCACCAACGGCCTTCACGGCCACCAGCCGGCTCTCGCCGCCATGGGCTTCGTCGCTGCGCGCCATGCTGGGGAAGGTGGCCGTGCGCACGGTGGTCAGGTTCTGGGCGGCGGCCAGGTCGACGAGGGCAGGGGCCGTGGGCTGGTCACTGGCAACGACGGCATCGCCGCCCAGCAGCTTGGCGGCGTCGCGGCGCAGGCCCTGGTCGAGGCGGTCGGACAGGAAGGCCACAGCGCACAGTGCCGCGACGGCCAGGGCCACGGCCAGCATCAGCAAGCGCAACTCGCCGGCCCGCCAGTCCCGCAGCAACTGGCGCCAGGCGATCAGCAAAGTGGCAGGCGGACGCTGGGCGGGCGAGGCGGAGGACGTCATGCGCGCGACTGTAGCCGTGGGAATCGCATTCAGCCCTGTAAACTCGCGGCCCATTGCGGGTGTAGTTCAATGGTAGAACTTCAGCTTCCCAAGCTGACTACGTGGGTTCGCTCAATGACAGCCAGCGGCTGTCATTGGACGGCGCTCAGCGCCGGGC
>NZ_JBFUMO010000245.1:0-8177 GCF_054049355.1 Roseateles sp. P5_E11
AAAGCAGACAAGACAATCAACCAATAGTTGGGTGTCAGGCGCTGAGGAGGGCGACGCCTTTCCCGCGCCAGCGCGTTCCGGACTTCGGCAGCAAAACGCGTGGGCTAGGCACCTTGCACGAATTGCCCCTGCCCCGCCCCATACGCAGTCACAGGGGCCGCGCGGCCGTGTCCCGGCGGGGTGATCAGCCGCCGTTGCCCTGCCATCGATACCGCCTGGGTGCGACTCGAAACCCCCAGCTTCTCGAGGACCGAGCTCACGTGGGACTTCACGGTGGCCACGGAGATGTCCAGGTGCCGGGCGATCTCCTTGTTGCACATGCCCGCGGCGATGAGCGTCAGCACGCTGATCTCGCGTTCAGACAGCGTGTCATGCACGAGGCTGTCCGCAAGCTGCCGGCCAACGGCGGGCGAGATATATCGGGCGCCACGCACGACCGTGATCGCCGCCTGGCGCACCTCGTCGACGGCACAGCCCTGGGCCAGGAGTCCGGCCACGCCCGTGGCAAGTGCCGCTCGGACCTCGCGCTCCCCTTCGAGCGAAGTCATGATCACCACGCGAGGGGATGGGCTGGAGCACGACCTCTTGGCCTGTTCGAGCCAAGCCATGCCCCGGCGGTAGTCAGCCACGACGAGATGCACCTCTGCTGTCTCGTCGGCGCATTGCCAGCGTGAGTCGTCGTCCACACCGTAGGCAGGCCGTGGCAGGAGTCGAAGCCCCGGCGCATCGCCGAGGATGGAGAGGAGTCCGGCTTCGAAGACCGGGTCCTCGTGCATGACCAGCGTGCCAATGTCATCTTTTCCACTCATTTGCACATCTCCTATCGATGCTTGTTGTCTGCGGACCTCTCGCTGTCCGTCGAAAGGATGATGGGCGAGCCCCCCGTGCAGTTCCAGTTAATGCGTATCAAACCGCGCAATGCAAGCGTTTGCCACAGGGGCGAATCGCCTCGGCCGCTAACAAGAGCAGCGGCGAGATTTAGCGCGGATTAACTTGTTCTGCCGGAAGAGATCGGCGATCTTTGGCGTACGCCCTGCGAGCCTGCCGTGACCGACAACCTTCTCTTCCCATCACCGTCCTCCAAGACCGAGGAGGACGGTGGTCCGCTGTTCCAGCCGCTGCAGATCGGGGCCTTCCGCCTGAGCCACCGGGTCGTGATGGCGCCCGTCGGCCGCCTGTGGGCCGATCGAGTGGACGGCACCGCAACGCCGCAAATGGTCCATCACTACGCGCGACGCGCCACACCGGGCGGACTGATCGTCGCCGAGGCCACCGCTGTCTCGAGAGAGGCGGTTGCACAGCCAGGCACGCCGGGGCTCTTCACCGCGCAGCAGGTCAATGCGTGGCGAACCATCACGGACGCCGTGCATAAGCGCCGGGGCATCATCGTGGCCCAGCTCTGGCACGCGGGTCGGTTGGCGCAGCCTCCCAACGGCCTGCCGCCTGGCGGTCCGTCACCCATCGCGGCCTCCGGGCGGGTGTTCACGCCCGCCGCGCGCAGCGCCCCTCCCACTTCACCCCGCGAAATCGACGAGAACGGAATCGACCAAGTGATCGATGAGTTCCGGCTTGCGGCCGAGAACGCCAGCGACGCCGGGTTCGACGGGGTCGAGATGCATTGCGCCAACGGATGCCTTGCCGACCAGTTTCTGCACAGCGGCAGCAACCACCGTACTGATGGCTATGGCGGATCGTTCGAGAAGCGAACCAACTTTCTCATTGACGTGGTTCAGACCCTCACCGCGGTCTGGGGCGCCGACCGCGTGGGCGTGCGTCTCTCGCCCTTCGGCGTCATCAATGACGTCGCCGATGACGCGCCCATGGCGCTCTTTGACCACGTCCTGGGGCGGCTCAGGACGGAAGGGATTGCGTACCTTCACCTGATGGAGCCTGCGGCTGGTGCGGGCGTTGAAGCACCGCCGGCCGGACTGCCTGACGTGGCGCGGCTGCTGCGCTCGCACTTCGACCGGATCCTGATCGCTTCAGGCGGCTTCGACGCCCCGCGCGCCAATGCGTTGCTTCAGGAGGGCTTCGCGGACGCGGTGTCGTTCGGCAGGTCCTTCATTGCAAATCCCGACCTGCCATCGCTACTGGCCGAGGGAGCCGAACTGCAAGCCTTCGACGCGGACCATTTCTGGGCCCCGCCGCAGTGACCAGCTTGGGCTCGACGTCTTCGTCAGCCAGCCGTCACCGGTCCGCTTCCTGATCCATCCACCTCAGGCTGGCGGACGCCCTGTGCCCCCAGCCGGGCACGCCCTGGGCTTGCGCCAGCGCGACCGCTTCCGTGAAGAGGGCTCGCGCCGCAACCGGATCGGTTGCGCGCAGGCGTTCACCCCGCACGCGCAACATCTCCGCCCTCATCCACGCCGAATGGCCTTCATCGGACCTGCGTTCGGAGATGGTGCCGGGGTAGCCTGCATGCAGCGTCGTCAGCAGGTCTGCGAAATGAGGGTTGACATCCACCTCCCTCAGCAGGTCCTGCGGGAAGGTGGGTGTGATCTCGCGACGCTCGTGCCAGCCCAGCAGGCACTCGGACGCGAGCGCCAGATTGCGCCATCCCAGCAGCGAGTGCTCGGACGCATGGCGAAGCATCAGCGTGACCCGCTCGCGGGCGAGCGCTAGGTTTCCGGACCAAATGGCGACCGGGACGGCGGAGAAGCCGAGGATGAAGGCCAGCGCAACGCTCTCGCCCTCCTCCTTCGCGATCTCGATGGTCTGTTCCAGCATCGCCTCGGCGCGCTCGGGCTCACCCTGCAACCAGAGCACTCGGCCCAGGATCGCACCCGCCGACACCCGAGGATCGATCTGCGAGCCGCTGAGGAATGGCGGCCGCAGGCGTGCCGGGTTCTCCAGCACGCGCTCGGCCGCCGCGCGGGCGCGGGTCTGGTCCGCCAGGAAATGCAATGCTGGCGCCAGCATCCTCTCGTAGAGCATGGCCAGCGCCGGCTCGGCATCGCGCCCACCAGCCTCCTCGAACTTGCTGGCGAACTCCAGCATGTCCGCTGGCAGGCCCCGGTTGTACGAGCCCATCCAGGCACTGCTGTAGGCCAGGATGCGCAGGCCGCGGTCACCCGAGGCTTCCGCAAGATCCGTCGCCCGGTGAAACGCCCGCTCCGATTCCGGCTTCAGGCCTCGGGTGTGGAAGAGCGCGTGCCCGAAGATGATCTGAAGTTCGAACTCCGTACGCGGGTCGCAGCCGCGTACGCCCGACAACGCTTCAAGCGCTCGCTCCGCATTGACGCGCAACTCCTCCGCCAACGACAGCTGGAAGAACAGTTGTGCCGAACGGGCCGTGAGCTCCAGCCCGAGGGCGACATCGCCCCCAGGCGCGAACGCCCAGCTCAAAGCCTGACGCACGTCGTCCACTCGACGGCCATGGCGGCGGCGCCATTCGACCGTCGGGGCCGACGTCCACTCGCGCTCTGCCTGGCCAAGAAACTGCAGCCAGTACTCGGCGTGCCGGCGCTTGATGGGCAGCGCATCCGCGCTCTGGGCCAGGCGCTCGCGCGCGTAGGCGCGGGTGGTGTCCAGCAATCTGAACATCACTTCCTCCTCGCTGACGTCGGTCGCCACCATGGACTTGGCCGCGAGCTCCGAGACCGCGTCCAGGACGTCAGCGCGCGACACCCCACCCCATGCAGCGACCGCGTCTGCCGATTCGAGCGTGAAGCTGCCGGCAAAGGCCGACAGGCGCAACAGCAGTTGCTGCTCTCCCGGGCTCAGCAGACGGAAGCTCCAATCGAGCGTCGCCTGCAGGGTCTGGTGCCGCGGCACGGCGGTCCGGCGCCCCTTGCTCAACAGGACGAAGCAGTCGTCCAGCGCCGACGCCACACCGCGCAACCCCAAGAGATTCACCCGCGCCGCGGCGAGCTCGATCGCCAGGGGCATGCCGTCGAGACGCCGGCAGATCTCGACGGCAGCCGAGACATCCGCGTTTGAGAAGGTGAACGTGTCGACCGACGCCGACACCCGCTCGACGAGCAGCTCGATGGCGCTGAACGACAGCGCGGACTGCGCGTCGATGGTCGGGTTGGCGGGTGGCAGATCCAGGGACTGCAGGCGCTGGATCCACTCCCCGGAAGCGCGCAGGGGCTCCCGACTCGTCGCGAGGATCCGCACCTGCGGGGCACCACGCAGGATGGCCTCAACCACATGCGGGACTGCAGACAGGACGTGCTCGCAGTTGTCCAACAAGATGAGCGCCGGCTTGTCGTGGAGGAAGGCCAGCAGGTTGGACATCGCGTCCCCGGCGACCGAGGGCAGTCCAAGGGCCGAGGCCAACGCACTGGGCACGAGGTCGGCCGATGCCAGCGAGGCCAGGTCGACAAAATGGACCGACGCCCACGATGTGCCGGACGGCGGTGAGCCGGAAGCAACGCTCAGCGCCACGGTCGTCTTGCCGATGCCGCCGGCACCGACAAGCGTCACGAGCCGATTCCTGCCAAGCTGGTCGCGCAGGGCCTCGATGGCCTCCTTGCGGCCGATGATGCGGTGAAGCGGCGTCTGGAGCACCGTGCCGCCTCGCCTTTCGGGCGGGGGTGGCGACCGTGTCATGACAAGGCGTGGCGCACGCGAAAGCGCGCTGACGAAGCTGTAGCCCCGATTGGGCACGTTGACGATCAGACGCTCGCCATCACGCCCGTCGCTGAGCGCCTTGCGCAACGCCGCCATGTGAACTCGAAGGTTGCCCTCGACGACCACTGTGCGCGGCCATACGGCCTTGATCAGCTCCTCGTTGCTGACGAACTCCCCTGCACGCCGCATCAGCGTCAGCAGGATGTCCATGGCACGGTTTCCCAGGGGCAGTGGTGAGTCCTCTCGGAGCAGCACTCGCTGCGCTGGCTGCAGGCGGAAATGTCCAAACCGGACTTCGGCCTCGTCATCGAGAACTATCGGGTTTTCTTCCCTCACTGCCGTGGGTCACTCATGAACGAGTTAATGCGTCAACGACGCCTCGTCCTCGCGAGATTCCCAGCGTGTTCCCAGCGTGCGTCATTTCCAGCCAAGTATAAAGACCGAGGCTGCACATCAGGGCTGTACGGACATCGGTCAAAAGGATGACCCACTGAGCCGTGAGGACGTCTATGTCGCGGCTGAGACAAGCCCAGCAGGTTGCGGGCCTGGTCCAGGGCATGGGACACCGCCTCCAGGTCCATCTCGCGGCAACCCCTGCGGCCAGGGCCATCAGCGGGGCGCCGCATCCGGCGGCAACCCTTCCAGGCCGAAAAACTGAAGCGCGGCTGACGCCGCCAGGCGGCGCCGTGTCAGCGCGCCGGTCCGAGGTACCAGGCATGGTTGGCAAAGGGCACACCCCACTCGACCTTCTCGCCGGGGCGCGGCGTCACCATCTTCACCCCTTGTGCTTCCGCCGCCTTGAGCGCCCGGACGATCGGCTCCTCCCACGCGTGATACGCCAGGTTGAACGTCCCCCAGTGCACTGGCAGCAGCAGGCCCGCACCGAGATCCTGGTGGGCGGTGATCGCGGACTCAGGGTTCATGTGGATGTCGACCCAGCTGTCGCCATAGGCGCCGATCTTGATCAGCGCCAGCTCAGGCGCCCCAAGGCGATCCCGAATGGCCTTGAAGTGCTCGGCGTAGCCGGTGTCGCCGCTGAAGTAGGCCGAATGACTCGGCCCCTTCACCAGCCAGGAAGCCCACAGCGTCGAGTTGTCCATGCTCTTGCGGCCCGAGTAGTGACGCGCCGGCGTGCAGTGGATGGTCACGCTACCGATCTGCGCCGACTCCCACCAGTCCATCTCGTGGATCTGCGCCGCAGGTACCTGCCAGCGCTCAAGGTGGGCGCCAACGCCAAGCCCGACGTAGAAGTGCGTGCCGCCCCGCGCCAGCGCCCGGATCGTCCACTCGTCGAGATGATCGAAGTGATCGTGGGAGATCACCACGGCATCGACGTTCTTGAGGTCAGCGATGGCGATCGGCGCCGCGTGTTGCCTCGCAGGACCGACGAACTGAARCGGTGAGGCGCGTTTCGAGAGGATCGGGTCCGTCATGATGCGCACGCCGTCCACCTCGATCAGCACGGTGGCATGGCCCAGCCACCTGGCCCGCAGGCCTGGCGCGACGGGGCGGCCCAGGTCATCCGCGGCGACACGCACGACAGGCACTTCGAACTGGGGCTGGCGCACCTCCTTGCCAAAGTAGGCCTTCCGGAACTCGTCGACCCAGTCGTAGTCGTCGATGTGAGGCGGCGTGTTCTCGAAGCGCGCGCCGTGGAAATGCTCCGATGCGCGCATGCGCTCCAGGCGCGTGCCCTCGAAGGCACCGCCGAACGTCGGCAGCCTGAAAACCAGCCAGGCCACCAGTCCCAGCACCAGAGCAATCGACAGCAGCCAGATGGCAACCCTCTTCAAGACCTTCATGACTTGCTCCAATTGCGAAACAGTCGGGTGAGAACCAGACGAGAAGCTACATGACCGCTCAGCAGCCGGATGCTGCAGGCAGCATGGCACGCCCCGCCCGGCAGGCCAGCAGCAGCCGGAGGTTGAAGGCCACCATGGCCAGCGCAGGCAYGCCACCCAGCACGCAGACACCCGTCCAGCCCCAGTGTTGCCAGACGAACATCGTTGCTGGCGAGAAGATCGCCGCCCCAGTGAAGAGGCCAAGCACGTACAGCGTCCCGATGCGGCTGCGCAGATGCGGGTTGTCGGCGAAAGCCTTGGTCTGGTTGGCGACGTGCGACGAGGTCGTGCCCAGGTCGAGCAGCACCACGCCGATGCCCAGGGCCAGCAACTGGTTGCCGAAGGCCCCCATCACCAGCCAGCCGAGTGCCACCGCCGACGTTGCAGTGACGATGACCGCCTGTGCGCCGAACCGATCCGCCATGCGGCCGACCACCGGCGCCATGCCGATCGCGGCCATCCCCACCAACGCGAACGCGGCGACAGCACTGCTGCCGAGGTGGTAGGCCGGCGTCGCGAGCTGAAGCGGCAGCGCCAGCCAGAAGACGTTGAACGCGGCAAACATGCTGCCCTGGGTCAGGGCTGCCTGCTGCAGCTTGGGATTGGTACGAAAGACCTGCCACAGGGAGCCGATCAGTTCGCGGTAGCTGATGGTGCTCTGCACGGGCAGCGCCGGCAGGAAAAATCGGAGGCCGATTGCCATCAGGACGCAGATCGCCGCCGCCCCCCAGAAAGTCCAGCGCCAGTCCCCGTGCTCACCCACCACGCCGCTGACGCCACGCGCCAGCAGCATCCCCGCAAAGATGCCCGCGGCCAGCCGGCCGATCACCCGACCGCGGTTCTCGGGTTCGACGAATCGCGAGGCCGTCGGCGGGATGAGGTACGGGACGACGGAAGTGAACCCCACCAGCGCGCTGGCGACATAGAGCTGGACCGGGCTGGAGGCAGATCCAAGCGCAGCGAGGCTGATCGCGTTTCCGAAGAGGATCGTGGACGTGAGCTTGCGCCCATCGACGATGTCGCCCGTCGAGAGGATGAGCAGGACCCCGAGCCAGACACCCAGCTGCGTCGCCATCGGCGCAAAGCCGATCTCCATGACGCTCAGGTCAAACGATGCAGCGATCTGCAGCAGCACGGGCTGCATGTAGTAGAGGCTGCCGATGCCGACCGAGCCCGCAGCCGCCAGGAGTACCTGGGCCGCGGTGCCAAGTCGAAGAGGGGTGGGAGTATTCATGAGGGGCTCGCTGTAGTGAGTGCTGCTTTGCGCCGTGGCGCGGGACAGAACTGGGTTGATCGATGGGATCAAGCGTAGGCAGCGAGCCCCATTTGTTGAATAGACGACAGGCCGATGCGGCGTGAACCGCAGCTTCGTAATCGAAGCGCGGCTCACCGGCTGGCTTCAGACCGACACGACGATCTTGCCGAACTGCTGGTTCGACTCGAGGTAGCGATGCGCCTCGACGAACTGATCGAAGGGAATGACGCGATCGATGATCGGCTTCAGCGAACCATCAGTCAGCCCCGCGATGATGTCGGCGACGCCAATCGCGAAGCGCTCCGGCTTCGTGTAGAGCTCGAACACGTCGTAGCCACGAATCGTCAGGTGCTTCGGCAGCACATGYAGGATGGGCAGCGGCGTCACTTCCGGTGCGAGGGCACCATAGATGAACAGCAAACCCTCGGGCGCGGCCGCTTCCGCAAGCTTGGCAAATGTCGGCCCACCCACAGGATCGAAGGTCACGCGGGCACCCTTGCCGCCAG
>NZ_JBFUMO010000246.1:0-8152 GCF_054049355.1 Roseateles sp. P5_E11
GGTCTTGGGGATGAACCCCAGGTCCTGACCACCGTGACGAGCGCGGCGTGATGACCGCCCGCAAGCCAGGCATGAAGGGTTCTCAGGACGTGGATGTCGATGTTCTCCATGTGCACTTGGTCCTCAGGACGTCATGCCGGTTTGCCCCGGCCTGCTTTGAAGGGACGCCTGCAGCTGCCTCAGGGTCTGCGACGACAGATGGAACTCGTCGCTGCCGTGCAGCTTGTCGAGGGCAAAGGTGACGAAGCGCCGTACGCGGACGGGCATGTCGGTCCGGTGCGGATAGAACAGGTACAGGCCCATGCGTTCGCTGACCTGGTCAACGAGCGCCGCTATCAGGCTGCCCTCGCGCAGTGCCGGAGTGGCATTGATGCTGTCGATCTGGCCGACGCCCATGCCATTGACGACCGCCCGCATCTCGGTCTCCGTATCGCTGCTGCAGAGGGAGACCGGCAGCGCATGGAAGGTCGTCACGCCTCCTACGTCGAACTCCCAGGGCACCGGATGACTGGTACCCGGCTGCCGGTAACGATGGCGGCATGCACAAGCGCTGCCGGATCGTCGATCTTCTTCGCCATGAACTGCCGCACCAGCGCCTGGTTGGGCTCCGGGCCCGACGTTTCGATGGCGTACAGATGGCGTTGCTTGGCCACCGACTTGGCCTTGTAGCGGTCCACGCCAACCTCGCCGCGGCGCCATCGCAGCGCCGAAAGCTTGCCGTCGGCGCCGCTCTCCCATTCGGCCAGAAGAAAGACAGGGATGAAGTGGTGGTTGTTGTGCGAACCCATCTGGCCCCCGAGACGACATTCATCGCGCTGGCATGCCAATCTCGACCGCGCTAAGCGTCGGACACCAGCTTTAGGACCTCCGTTGACTGGAAGCTTCCGCGACGTGCACGTTCGATGCCGCTGGTGACCGCGTCCAACGATGCCTKCAACCTGAACCGCTGCGGCAGCGTCCCTGCCCCGCCGATCACGCATTCGAAGTCGATCTCGTGAGGCTGAGCAATCGGTACGTTCACCACCACGTCGCACAGGTCTTCAACGCCCCCGCCCTTTCACTGCATTTACTTCGTGCGCCGCCCGAACTAATATGAGTTCGGAACACCAAGTCAAAAACAACACAAGGAGACAAATGGGGCCGAAGCCGCCAGCACGGCGCCTCTCAGGCCCCGTCCAGCACGACCGTGGCAGTGGTGCATTGGCTGCGGCGGCGAGCTAAGCATCGGGCTTCTCCGTGCAGCGCGCGGAGGTGCCGAGCGACGTGGCCGGTCCCACTGCCGCACAAGGCAGGCGGTGCCTTCATGCAGACGCCCTGCTCCCGATCTAAGGCCTCGACAACGCGGGGCCTGTCCACGTGCCCCATGACTGGCTGCACATTCACCGACAGCACACCCGCGGACAGGGAGTCCACGGCGCTTGCGCCGCTGCAACTCCGGTAGGCGGCCAGGTCGGCGAACGCGCAGCTGCAACTCAACGCCAGGCAGTGCGACTGTCCCATCGACGACGCGCCCTTGCCCAATGCCATGCCGATCCTCGCCAGGACGGCTGACACCCTCATCCACTTCCCATGAGCAGCACACCATTCAAGACACTTTCGACAGCCGCCCTCTCGCGCCGCAGTTTGCTAGCCGGCGCCGCCGGCCTGAGTGCTGCACCCGGCATGCTGCTGGCCGCAGGTCGACCCGCAGGCGCGGCGGGCCAGCGGCTCTGGTACCGCCAGCCCGCGTCGCGTTGGGAGGAGGCACTGCCGCTGGGAAACGGACGCTTGGGCGCCATGGTGTTCGGCCGCGTCGCACAGGAGCGCCTGCAGCTCAACGAAGACACCCTATGGGCCGGCGCCCCCTACACACCGGACAACCCGGAGGCCCTGGCCGCACTGCCCGAGATGCGCCGCCTGATCAACGAAGGTCTGTTCAAGGAAGCATCGGAGCTTGCCAGCGCCAAGATGATGGCGCGGCCGCTATGGCAGATGTCTTACGGCAGCATGGGTGACCTGCTGATCGACTTCGATGCGGCAAGCAAACCCTCCAGCTATGAGCGCGAACTGGACCTTGAAACCGCTATCGCCAGCGTGCGCTACGCGGCCGCAGAAGGAGCGTTCACACGCGAAGCCTTTGCTTCGGCGCCCGACCAGGTGATCGTGCTGCACCTCACCTCGGAACATGGTCGCTTCGGGTTCGACTTGAGCTACCGAGGTCCGCGCGAGGCCAAGTACACCTCGCCCGATTACCAGGGCTCCGCGACTGAACTGGTGACCGAGCAGCCGGTGGACTGGCTGCTGGTCGAACCCGGCTTGCCCATTCACTCCGGCACCTCCGGCGGCGCTGATGGCGCCGGCGCCTGGCTCGCTCGCGGCCGGAACCAGGGCGGGCCCGATACGCCGGCCGGCCTGCGCTTCGCAATGCGCGTCAAGGTGATCGGCGATGGCCGCATCACCGAAAGCGAGACCGGCATCCGAGTACGAAATGCGAGCCGCGTCACGCTGCTGGTGGCCGGCGCAACAAGCTATGTGAACTACCACGACGTCAGCGGTGATCCTGAGACACGCGTTCGGGAACACACCGAGGCCGCCGCGCGCAAAGGCTTTGACGCGCTGCGCCGCGCTCACGTGCGCGATCACCGCCGGCTGTTCGCAGGCGTGTCGCTCGACCTGGGCACCGGCCCCGCCGCCGCCCTTCCCACCGACCTGCGCGTGGCTGCGGCTGAAAGTGCCGATGACCCGGCATTGGCCGCGCTGTACTTCCAGTACGCCCGCTACCTGTTGATCGCCTGCTCGCGTGCCGGCACCCAGCCGGCAAACCTGCAGGGCCTCTGGAACGAAGGCACAAACCCGCCATGGGGCAGCAAGTACACCATCAACATCAACACCGAGATGAACTACTGGCCGGCCGACCCCGCCGGTCTGAGCGAGTGCGTCGAGCCGCTGCTGCGCATGGTCGAGGAACTGGCCATCACCGGTGCCAAGACGGCGCGGACGATGTACGGCGCCCGCGGCTGGGTAGCCCACCACAACACGGATCTGTGGCGCGCTGCCGCACCCATCGACGGCCCGTACTGGGGCTTGTGGCCCTGCGGGGGTGCCTGGCTGTGCGTGACGCTTTGGGACCACTACGACTACACCCGCGACGACGCCGTGCTGAAGCGGCTGTACCCGCTGCTCAAGGGCGCCTCGGAGTTCTTCCTCGACACGCTGGTGGAAGACCCGCAAGGCCGCGGCCTGCTCACGTCGCCGTCGATCTCGCCGGAGAACTGGCACCCGCACGGCTCGTCGGTCTGCGCCGGGCCGGCCATGGACCGCCAGATCGTGCGCGACCTCTTCGCGCACACCGCCGAAGCCGGCCGTCTGCTGCAGCGCGACGCTGAACTGATGGCGCAAGTCCGTCGCACGCGGGAACGCCTCGCGCCCGACCGCATCGGGAAGGCCGGGCAGTTGCAAGAATGGCTGGAGGACTGGGACGTCGAAGCTGGCGAACAGCATCACCGCCACGTGTCGCACCTTTACGCCGTCTATCCGAGCGCGCAGATCAACGTGCGCGACAACCCCGCACTGGCCGAGGCCGCACGCGCCAGCCTGCGTCGTCGCGGCGATCTCGCCACCGGATGGGGCACAGCCTGGCGCCTGTGTCTGTGGGCACGGCTGTGCGACGGCGAGCACGCACACCGGATCTTGAAGTCGTTGCTGGGTTCTGCACGCACCTACCCCAACCTGTTCGACGCGCATCCGCCGTTCCAAATCGACGGCAACTTCGGTGGCGCGGCGGGCATCCTGGAGATGCTGGTGCAATCCTGGGGAGGCGAACTGCTGCTGCTGCCGGCGCTGCCGTCGGCTTGGCCGTCGGGGCGCGTGCGCGGTGTGAAGGCCCGCGGCGGCATCGAAGTCGACCTCAGCTGGGCGGGCGGCCGCGCAACCCAACTGTCACTGCACGGCCAGCCGCGGCAGCACGTTTCGCTGCGCGTGGGGTCGCGCCTGATTGCCGTCCATCTCGACGCCACCGGCCATGCAAGGCTGGACCGCAACGCACTGAACAAAGACCTGACCGCATGACCGCCCTCCCCGCCGTGAGGCCTGCATGCGGGCATCTCGACGGCCGCCGCTGACCCGCATCAACCCGCGATGAAGTGCTGTCCCGGCGGGCCACTAAGACACCTGGATGCGGCTGGATGACGTGCCCTCCAAGGCCAGCAGCGTCTCGCCGTCAGGCCGCCCGCTCGAGTCCGTCGCGGGCCGGTTCGATTGCACCGTCATTGAGGGAACGCCTGCCACATCGCGGCGCTGATAGCACTATTTCCCGTTGAAGGGACTCAGGTGGACTTGAGGTCGCCTAAGCCACGAGCCTTTTGCGCACTCGGCAGCAGCATGGAGTTCCTCTCCGGTATTGCGCCGGCCACTGGGCACACGGCCGCCCTTGTCGAACAGTCGCTGTTTCCACCGGGGCAGTACGTTCAATAGCAGTTCATCCCGCAAGGGTGTGGCCCAAGCCTTCGAGTGTCGTTGTGACGAGGGCGCGAGGTGTCGGACATGGCAGGCGGGTAGCCAGCGAAGTTCAAAAGGCAGCGGCGCAGCCGGGTTGCTTACAGAAACCTTCAGCAGCAGGGTGACGAGTGCTTCGCCGGAATGCAATGAAGCGTTCATATTCAAGGAACCAACCAACACATCCCCTAAGCGACTTCGCAGTGCGCAACGCCAAGGTTTCGCCTTTCCTGAAAGTCTTCATAGGGTCAATACTGATCCGTGACCGCACTACAGGGCGTTCCTCTTTGTCAATGTTCATGCAATACTTCGTCAACATATCGTTAATGCAAAAGAAGAAAAGCATTGATTGAGATTGTGAGTTGCTGCGCAGGGGCAGTGGTGCCTCGGCCCAAAGAGCTTGATCCCTCGATCGCCAACCAGGCGGCGCAAAACAAGGAGACATATGAAATTCGTCGATAGGACGGCTGTCGCGATGGCCGTCGCACAACTGGCGTGGGTGGCTCAGGCGAGCTACGCGCAGCAGCCTGCTCAGCCTGAGTCGTTGAACACGGTAGTGGTCACCGGCCAGCGCGCTGCGCTGCAGTCCGCCCAGAAGATCAAGCAAAACGCCGATGAGGTGGTCGACTCGGTCGTGGCCGAAGASATCGGCAAGCTGCMCGACCGCTCGATCACGGAAGTGCTCCAGCGCATCGTCGGCATCAGCATCAACCGCCAGGCCGGTGACAACGAGCGCTTCTCCGTCGAGGGCGCCGGTGTCAACATCCGCGGCCTGAACTACGTCCGCTCCGAAGTGAACGGGCGTGAGGCCTTTGCAGCCAACGGGGGCCGCTCGCTGAGCTGGGGTGATATCCCGCCCGAACTGATGGCAGCCGTAGAGGTCTACAAGAACCCGTCAGCTGAGCAGATCGAAGGCGGCATCTCCGGCCTTGTGAACCTTCGCACCGCGCTACCGTTCGACTTCAAGGGCCAGCGCATGGCCCTGTCGGTCGAAGGCACGTACGGCACCCTTCGCAAGGGCAAGGCTGACCTGTCGGTCTCCGCCCTGTATTCCAACCGGGTGCTCACGGACCTCGGCGAGTTCGGTGCCCTGATTGACATCGCGTCGTCGGACAGTTCCACGCGAACCGACACGTTCCAATTCGAGCCCTTCTACCCGCGCACGGACGTCGTCCCGGGCAAGACGGTCTGGATCCCCAAGGGCGCGCAATGGCGCACCTATGAATACGACCGCAAGCGCCAAGGCGCCTATGGTGCCCTGCAGTGGAAGGGCGAAAACGTCCGCAGCCACCTGAGCGTCTTTCATTCCCGCTATCGCGACAACGCGCTGGAGCAGTCGATCTTCTCCTCCGCGTCGCCCTATGACTTGCTGGTGAGCAGCGACGCGACTTACGACTCGAAGGGAGCGCTGCTGACCGGCACGATCAGCGACACCAAGAATGGCGGTATCCCCTTCAGTAACGCCGGTGGCTTCAGCAAGGGCAGCTCCAGAACTACCGATGTCGCCTGGAACATCCAGTGGAAGGTGACTCCCGCGCTTACGCTGACCAGCGATGTGCAGCGCACCACGTCCGCGGCCGACGCGTTCTCGTCGGCCGTGGGCCTTGGCATGCTGATGCCGAGYGAGAAGCTGGACTACCGCGGCGACGTGCCGCGCATCGATTTCAACGACGTCCAACGCGCTTTCCTGGCCGACCCCTCGAATTACTACTGGGGCACAACCATGGAGCACCTGCACAAGAACAGCGGTGAGCTCAAGGCGTGGAAGGGCGACGCCAAGTGGACCTTCGACCATCCTGTTCTCCGCGATGTCCGCGTTGGYGTTCGCCTCACAGACCGCGATGCGCTCACCGTCAATTCCGATCCCAGCTACAACTGGGCGGCGGTTTCGCAGCCGTGGCAACTGGGCTGGAACATCGGCAAGCTGGCTTACCTGAACGACCCGCGCTTCACGGCGCCCTACGTGGTCAACCAGTTCCCGAACTTCTTCAACGGCAAGGAGAGCGTACCGGCCGTAGTGTTCCCGGCGCCCATCGTTTCGAGCAACTACCCGGCCTCGTATGAGGAACTGCATAAGTATCACGACATCCTTTGCGCCGAACAGGCTGCGGCCCAGGGTTGGGGCAGTTGCGACGCGTGGAAAGCAGCGACGTTCGGTGGGGACAACCCGGCCGGCACGAACGATCAGCGTGAGAAGACCCGGGCCTTCTATACCCAGGTGCGCTTTGGCTTCGACGATCTGCCACTCCCCGTCGACGGCAACATCGGCGTCCGGTATGTGGAGACGCGCTCAAGCGCTCGTGGCTACACCGTGTTCCATCCGACGTTCAACGTCCCAGCTGGCAACAACCTGGCCGGTGTCCCGGTGCCCAACATCCCTGCCTTTGAAGCAAAGCGTGATGTCGAAAATTCGTACAACAACTTCTTGCCGAGCCTGAACCTGCGCATGCAGGCCAGCGACAAGCTTCAATTTCGCTTTGCGTATGGCAGCTCGATGTCCCGCCCGGACTTCTCGCAGCTTCAGGCCTACACCACCCTTTCGCAAAACGTCGATTCGACGACCAACGACGCGACCAAGGTGACGACCGTCAGGTCGGTGACCCATGTCGGCACGGCAGCAGGCAACCCGCTGTTGAAACCGATCACGTCCAAGCAGGTCGACCTGACGGGCGAGTGGTACTTCGCGCCATCCGGCTCGCTGACCTTCGCGTATTTCGACAAGCGTCTGAAGGACGTCGTCATTGACCAGACGATCGGGGTCTCGCTGCCGGACGTGAACGGCACGAAGCAGCAGTTCCTCGTCACCTCGCCGATCAATGGTGCGCGCGGCACTGCCCGCGGTGCGGAAATCGCCTATCAACAGTACTTCGACAACGTGCCTGACTGGCTCAAGGGCATCGGCCTTCAAGCCAATTACACCTATGTCGACAGCAAGCGCAAGCTGTACAACGGCGTGTTCAGCCCTTACTGCTCGGGCGGCAACAGCGCGGACAACCTGAACCTCAACCTGAACGGTTGCGACGTTGACGGCAGGACGTTCGGCAACCTGCCCTTGCCCCAGCTGTCGAGGAAGGCTTTCAACGTGGCCATCCTGTTCGATCGTGGCCCCTGGTCGGCGCGCATCGCCTACAACTGGCGCGACAAGTACTTCCTCAGCACGAACACCAACGGCACGTCCGGCGGCGACGGCACGGACACCAACCCGTCCAGCGCCACCCTCGGGCAGCGCAACGTCGCTTGGGGCATCCCGCTGTGGGCTGGCGCGTATGGCCAGCTGGATGCAGGCGTCTCATACAAGTTCACCGAGAACTTCAAGGTGGACGTGCAAGCGCAGAACCTGAGTGATGCCCGCTATCACCAGTTCATGCACCAAGGCATTGGCGACAAGCAGCGCGCTGTCTTCGCATCTGGCCCGCGCTATAGCGTGCGTGCTGGCTACTCGTTCTAACTAGACCATATGAGATCGGCCGCGCTGGAGGCTTSCGGCGTGTGCCGGCCTTTCAACAACCACATGAAAACCCTCAAAACATTTCTTGGGCTTGTCCTCACAGGCAACCTGTTCTTCGGTCAGGCCCAGGCACAAGGCACGACCGTCCCCGCTGCCTCTGACACGCCCGGCAAGTTCACCGAGCTCGCGCAGCGCCCGCAGCTCGGCTGGAACACCTGGAACACGTTCGCC
>NZ_JBFUMO010000247.1:0-8113 GCF_054049355.1 Roseateles sp. P5_E11
AGAGCGCCCAGTTCAGCCACACCACCGTGCTGCTGAATGAGGCGGTCGACGGCGTGCTCGCGCGGCCCGACGGCGTCTACGTGGACGGCACCTTTGGCCGCGGCGGCCATTCGCGCGCGCTGCTGGCCCGGCTGGCGCCCGAAGGCCGCCTCATCGCCATCGACCGCGACCCCGAGGCGATTGCCGCCGCGGCGGCCATCACCGACCCGCGCTTCTCCATCGTCCACAGCGCCTTTGCCGACATGGCCGAGCAACTGGCAGCGCTGGGTGTTCATCAGGTGGATGGTGTGCTGCTGGACCTGGGTGTGTCCAGCCCTCAGATCGACAACCCGGAGCGCGGCTTCAGCTTTCGCTTCAACGGCCCGCTGGACATGCGCATGGACACGACGCGCGGCCAGAGCGCGGCGGACTTCCTGGCCCGTGGCGACGAGCGCGACATTGCACGAGTGATTCGAGACTATGGCGAAGAACGGTTTGCTTCACAGATTGCAAAGGCGGTTGTTGCTTGCCGGGAAGCCGGCACGCCGCTCACGCGCACCGACGAGCTGCGCGAACTCGTGGCTCGCACGGTCAAGACCCGCGAGCCCGGCCAAGACCCGGCGACCCGCACCTTTCAAGCCCTTCGGATTCATGTCAATGGCGAGCTTGAGGAGCTTGAGCAGGGCCTGAACGCCGCTTTGCGCCTGCTGGCGCCAGGCGGCCGGCTGTCCGTCATCAGCTTCCATTCTCTGGAAGACCGGCGGGTCAAGCAGTTCATCGCCGAGCGCAGCAAGGCCGTGTTCGACCGCCGCGCGCCGTTCGCCGAAGCCGCGCCGCTGATCCTGAATGCGCTGGGCCGCATCAAGCCCAGTGATGCCGAGGTGGCTGCCAATCCGCGCTCACGCTCGGCCGTGTTGCGTGTGGCGGAGCGCACCGACGCGCCGCTGCCGCCCGTCACCTCCAGGCGCTGACGTGGCGAAAGTCAATTTCATTCTCATCCTGGCCGTGCTGGCCAGTGGCGTCGTCCTCGTGCACAGCGCCTACGAGTCGCGCCGCCTGTTCGCCGAGCGCGACAAGGCCAAGGCCGAGGGTCAGCGCCTGGCTGCCGACGCCGAGCGCCTGGCCGCCGAGCGCCATGCGCAGGCGACCAACTTGCGCGTCGAACAGGTGGCTCGGGAGCGCCTGGGCATGCGCGTCATCAGCCCGGCCGTGGTGGCGTCGGGAGTCGCCCAGTGAGCAAGGCCAACAAGTCCGGCGCACGCGCCCTCGGCTCGGGTCGTGGCGTCAGCTATTCCACCAGTCCGCTGCTGGCGTCCAAGACGCCGCCCTGGCGCTCGCGCTTCCTGGTCGCTCTCGTCGGCCTGGCCTTCCTGGGCCTGCTCACGCGAGCCGTCTGGGTGCAGGTGCTGAACACCGACTTTTTCCAGAAGCAGGGCGAGGCCCGTTACGCCCACACGCTGGAGCTGCCGGCCAGCCGCGGCCGCATCAACGACCGCACCGGCCAGGTGCTGGCCGCGAGCGTGGCCGTGCCGTCGATCTGGGCCATCCCCAAGGAAGTCGATGCCGACGCCGACAAGCGCCGCGCGCTGGCCAAGGCCCTGGGCCTGTCGAACAAGGAGCTGGAGGCCAAGCTCAACCCCGAGACCCGCTTCGTCTGGCTCAAGCGCCTGGCCGACGACGAGACCGCCGCACGCGTGAAGGCCATCGGTCTGAAGGGTGTGTTCCAGGACCGCGAATACCGCCGCAAATACCCCGAGGGCGAGGCCGCGGCGCACGTCGTCGGCTTCACCGGCGCCGAGGACCGCGGCCAGGAAGGCATCGAGCTGGCCTTCCAGAAGGAGCTGCAGGGTCGCGACGGCTCGCGCTCGGTCGTGCGCGACCGCCTGGGCCGTGTCGTCGAGGACATCGGCGACGTCGTGCCCGCCGCCAACGGCCACGACATCGACCTGTCTGTCGACTCCAAGGTGCAGTTCTTCGCCTACCAGCGCATACGCGACGCGGTGGCGGAGAACAAGGCCAAGGCCGGCTCCGTCGTCGTGCTGGATGCGCAGACCGGCGAGGTGCTGGCCCTGGCCAACTTCCCGAGCTATGACCCGGGCAACCGCCAGAACCTGTCCGGCGAGCAGCTGCGCAACCGCGCACTGACCGACGTCTTCGAGCCCGGCTCGACGATGAAGCCTTTCATCGCCGGCCTGTCGATGGAGACCGGCCGCACGACGCCCGACAGTCTCGTCGACACCGGCAACGGCAAATACGCCTTCCAGGGCGCCGTCATCAGCGACACCAAGCCGCATGGCGTGATCCCGGTGCGCGAGGTCATCAAGTTCTCCAGCAACATCGGCGCCACCAAGCTCGCGATGCAGATGCAGCCGCGCGAGATGCACGAGATGTTCACGGCCATCGGCCTGGGCCAGCGGCCGCAGATCAGCTTCCCCGGCGCGGTGACCGGCAAGCTGCGTCCCTACARGACCTGGCGGCCCATCGAGCAGGCGACGATGAGCTATGGCTACGGCCTGTCGGCGTCGCTGTTCCAGCTGGCGCGGGCCTACACGGTGTTCGCGCGCGACGGCGAGATCGTCCCGGTCAGCATGCTGCGCCAGCCGCACGACCATCCGATCGCCGGCATCCGCGTGTTCTCACCCAAGGTCACGCAGGACCTGCGCCTGATGCTGCAGGCCGCCGCTGGCCCGGGCGGCACGGCGCCCGAGGCGCAGGTGCCGGGCTACAGCATCGGCGGCAAGAGCGGCACGGCCCACAAGCAGGAAGGCCGCGGCTACGCCAGCCACAAATACCGCTCCTGGTTCGTTGGCATCGCCCCCATCAGCAAGCCACGCATCGTCGTCGCCGTCATGGTCGACGAGCCGACCGCGGGCGTTTACTACGGCGGCAAGGTCGCCGGCCCGGTGTTCAGCCAAGTCACCGCCCAGACGCTTCGTTTGCTCGGCGTACCGCCCGACCTGGACGTGAAGAGCCAGATCGTGGCCAACCAGAAGGCCGTCGCGGTCGAAGAGAGCTTTTGATGCTGACACGCCTCAAGTCCCCCGATGCCGCCGCTCGCTGGCTGTCCGAATGGTGCACCGGCACACTGCGCACCGACAGCCGCCAGGTCCGCCCCGGCGATGCCTTCATCGCCTGGCCCGGCTATGCACGCGACGGGCGCGAGTTTGTCGCGGCGGCGCTGGAAGCCGGCGCCTCCACCTGCCTGGTTGAAGAGGCCGATGTCGAGCGCTTCGGCTTTGTCGATGCGCGTGTGGCCTCGCTGCCTGGACTGAAGGCCCGCACCGGCGAGATCGCCGCCACCTTCTTCGGCAAGCCGACCGACACGCTGGACGTCATCGCCGTCACCGGCACCAATGGCAAGACCTCGTCGGCCTGGTGGATCGCCCAGGCCTCGGCGCAGTTGGGCAAGCGCTGCGGGGTCGTCGGCACGCTGGGCATCGGCGAGCCGCCCAAGCTGGACTACAACGGCCTGACCACGCCAGACCCCGTGCTGCTGCAGGCGGCCTTCGCCCGTATGCGCGACGAGGCCTTCTCGGCCTGCGCCATCGAGGCGAGCAGCATCGGCATCGTGGAGGGGCGGCTGGCAGGCAGCGCCGTGCGCGTGGCGGTGTTCACCAACTTCACACAGGACCACCTCGATTACCACCGCACGATGGATGCCTACTGGGCGGCCAAGCGTGCGTTGTTCGCCTTCCCCGGCCTGCGCGCCGCGGTCATCAATCTTGACGATCCGCAAGGCGAGGCCCTCGCCGCCGAGTTGGTCGCCCTCGATGTCTGGACCACCGGCGTCGCACGCAGCGACGCGCGCCTGTCGGCCCGTGGCCTGCACTACACCGGCGAGGGCCTGGCCTTCACGCTGCATGAGGGCGAGGAAGCCATGCCGGTGCAGACCAGCCTGATCGGCGACTACAACGCGGCCAACCTGCTCGGCGTGGCAGGCGCTCTGCGCGCCCAAGGTGCTGCCCTGGCCGACGTGGCGCGCGTGCTGGGCCGCGTGACGCCGGTGCCGGGCCGCATGCAACGTGTCGGCAATGGCCGGGAGCTGCCCCAGGTGGTTGTCGACTACGCGCACACACCGGATGCTCTGGACAAGGCGCTGTCCGCCCTGCACGGCCTGGCCCAGGCGCGTGGCGGCGAGCTGGTCTGCGTGTTTGGCTGTGGTGGTGACCGCGACCGCGGCAAGCGGCCGCAGATGGGTGCCATCGCCGCCCGGTTGTCGGGTCGCGTCGTCATCACCACCGACAACCCACGCACCGAAGCGCCGGCACAGATCATGGCCGACATCGCCGTCGCTGCGCCCGAAGCCATCGTCGTCGAGGCCCGTGAGGAAGCGATCCGGGCCGCGGTGATGAACGCCGGCTCGCGCGACATCGTGCTCATTGCAGGCAAGGGTCATGAGGACTATCAGGAAGTGAATGGCGTGCGCCGGCCCTTCTCGGATGTTGGCGAAGCGCGCGCGGCGTTGCTGGAAAGGGCAGGTCTGTGAACCTGTTTTTGACGCTGTCCGAGGCTCAGGCGCTGCTGCCGGGATCGACTCTGATCGGCGACGGTGCGACCGGTTTTGCCCGCGTGCACAGCGACACGCGCACACTGCGGGCGGGCGACCTCTTCGTCGCGTTGCGCGGCGAACGCTTCGATGCCAACGACTTCCTCAGCGAAGCCAAGGCCTCGGGCGCCGTCGCCGCGCTGGCTGAACGCGGTCTGGCCGAAGCGGGCCTGCCGGGCCTGCTTGTCGCCGATGCGAAAGCGGCCCTCGGCCAACTCGCCGCCGCCTGGCGCCGCCAGCAGCAACTGCCCGTCATTGCCGTCACGGGCAGCAACGGCAAGACGACGACGACGCAGATGATCGCCAGCATCCTGCGCGCCTGGGTCGGCGATGCAGCCCTGGCTACCGAAGGCAACTACAACAACGACATCGGCGTGCCGCTGACGCTTTTGCGCCTGCGCCACGACGACGAGACCAGCCACCGCGCCGCCGTCATCGAGCTGGGCATGAACCACCCTGGCGAGATCGCACCGCTGGCCGCGATGACGCAGCCGACGGTSGCCCTGGTCAACAACGCGCAGCGCGAGCACCAGGAATTCATGGCCACSGTCGAGGCSGTGGCGCGCGAGAACGGCRCGGTCATCGRGGCGCTGGCCGCCAGCGGTTGCGCCGTCTTTCCGGCCGAGGACGCCTGCGCGCCGATCTGGCTGGAGCTGGCCGGTTCGCGCCCGCACCTGAGTTTTGCGCTGCGTGGCGAGGCCGACGTGACGGGCGACGCAGCCTGGATCGGTACGCACTGGGCGCTGGAGCTGCACACGCCCGCAGGCACCGCGCCGGTCGCGCTGCACATGGCCGGCGAGCACAACGTGCGCAACGCGCTGGCGGCGGCCGCCTGCGCGCTGGCCGCAGGCGCCCCGCTGGCCTCGATTGCCCAAGGCCTCGAAGCCTTCCGCGCCGTCAAGGGCCGCTCGGAACTGAAGACCGATGCGCGCGGCCRTACGCTGATCGACGACAGCTACAACGCCAATCCCGACAGCGTGCGCGCCGCCATCGACGTGCTGGCCGGCATGCCGGGCGAGGGCTGGCTGATCCTCGGCGACATGGGCGAGGTGGGCAACGACGGCCCGGCCTTCCACCGCGAGGTGGGCGCCTATGCGGCCGAGCGCGGAATCGCCCATTTCTGGACGGCCGGCGGCGCTGCCCGTGACGCCGCAGCGGCTTATGGCCCGGGCGCCCGTGCCTTCGACAACACGGCCGCGCTCGTTGCAGCACTCACAGAACAACCCAGCGTGGCCCAGACCCTGGTCAAGGGCTCGCGCTTCATGAAGATGGAACAAGTGGTCGCTGCCCTACAAACCGGAGACGCCCATGCTGCTTAGCCTCGCCCAGTGGCTGCAGGGCCTCTACCCCGACCTGGGCTTTCTGCGCCTTTTCCAGTACATCACCTTCCGCGCCGTGATGGCCGCGATGACCGCACTGCTGATCGGCCTGGCCTTCGGGCCCTGGGTCATCCGCCGCCTGACCGAAATGAAGATCGGCCAGCCCGTGCGTGCCTATGGCGTGCAGACCCACCTGGCCAAGACCGGCACGCCGACCATGGGCGGCGTGCTGGTCCTCATCGGCATTGGCGTGTCGACGCTGCTGTGGTTCGACTGGAGCAATCGTTTCGTCTGGGTCGTCATGCTGGTCACCATGGGTTTCGGCGCCGTGGGCTGGGTGGACGACTGGCGCAAGGTCGTTGACAAGAATCCGGAAGGGATGCGTAGCCGCGAGAAGTTCTTCTGGCAGTCGCTGATCGGCTTGTTCGCCGCCCTCTATCTCGCGTTCAGCGTGTCGGAGACGTCATTCCTCGGCGTCGTGCAGCTGTTCTTTCGCTGGGTGTCCAGCGGCTTCTCGACCGAGCTGCCGCCCAAGGCCGACCTGCTGATCCCCTTCTTCAAGACCATCAGCATGCCGCTGGGCGTGTGGGGCTTCGTCGCGCTGGCCTATTTCGTCATCGTTGGCACCAGCAACGCGGTCAACTTCACCGACGGCCTGGACGGCCTGGCCATCATGCCGGTCGTCATGGTCGGCTCCGCCCTGGGCCTGTTCGCCTACCTGACCGGCTCGTCGGTGTTCTCCAAATACCTGCTGCTGCCCTACATCCCGGGCGCCGGCGAGCTGCTGATCTTCTGCGCCGCGATGGCTGGCGCAGGCCTGGCCTTCCTGTGGTTCAACGCCCATCCCGCGCAGGTGTTCATGGGTGACGTCGGCGCGCTGGCGCTGGGTGGTGGCCTCGGGACGCTGGCCGTCATCACGCGCCAGGAGATCCTGCTCGGCATCATGGGCGGCATCTTCGTGGCCGAAGTGCTGAGCGTGATGCTGCAGGTCAGCTGGTTCAAGTTCACGAAGAAGAAATTTGGCGAGGGCCGGCGCATCTTCAAGATGGCGCCGCTGCACCACCACTTCGAGAAGAGCGGCTGGAACGAGACCCAGGTCGTCATCCGCTTCTGGATCATCACGATGCTGCTGTGCCTCGTCGGCCTGGCCAGCCTCAAGCTGCGGTGACCGCATGAAGCTGGACCTGCCGCAACTACTCGATCAGCGCGTGCTCGTGCTGGGCCTGGGTGACTCCGGCCTGGCGATGGCGCGCTGGTGCGCGGGCTTCGGCGCGAAGGTGACCGTGTGGGACTCTCGAGAGCAGCCGCCGCAGCGCGCAGCACTGGGCGAGTCGGCGCAGTTCATCACCGGCGAGCTGACGGCGGAGATGGTGGCGGGCTTCAACTCGGTGTTGAAGAGCCCAGGCCTGTCGCCGCTGGATGCGCGCCTGGCGGCTGTTTACGCCCACGGCCCCGCAGTGCGGGGCGAGCTGGATCTGTTCGCTGATTCACTGGCCGCGCTGAAGGCCCAGCACGGCTACGCACCCGCCGTGCTCGCCATCACCGGGACCAATGGCAAGACGACCACGACCTGCATGACCGGCCTGCTCGTCGAGCGTGCCGGCAAGCGCGTGGCCGTCGCCGGCAATATCGGCCCGACGCTGCTGGACACGCTGACCGAGGCCCTGGCCAAGGAGCCCGATCCGGCGCCGGTCGAAACGCCCGCTGAAGCCATTGCCGAGGCGATTGTGGACGCTCCCGTCGAAGAGACGGCCGAAGAGGCCGCGGTTCTTCCTGACGAGGACACGCCGCTGCCCATTGACCCACCGCCACCGCGCGGCCCGGTGTTCGAGACCCTGCCCGAGGTCTGGGTGCTGGAGCTGTCCAGCTTCCAGCTCGACGGCGTCAACGGCTTCGAACCCACGGCCGGTGCAGTGCTGAACCTGACCCAGGACCACCTCGACTGGCATGGCGACATGGCTGCCTATGGTCGTGCCAAGGCGCGCATCTTCGGTCGCGAGTCCGTCATCGTCGCCAACCGTGACGATGCTGAGGTCGAAGGACTGGTGCCGGCGCCGGTGTTCGTCAAGGGCAGCCGCGGCAAGCCCGGCCGCACGGTGTCGCGCCATGTCGTGCGCTTCGGTCTGAACCCGCCCAAAGTCGCAGGCGACTTCGGTCTTGTCGATGAAGGCGGCCTGACCTGGCTGGTGCGCGCCCTGGAGCTGGACCCGACCATCAAGCGCAAGAAGAGCGATGAGGCAGAGCCCCTCATCATCCAGCGCCTGATGCC
>NZ_JBFUMO010000248.1:0-8087 GCF_054049355.1 Roseateles sp. P5_E11
CAGCAGGAAGGTGTCGGCCAGCCGCCGACGCTCAAGAGGCGCCGCGCGGACAAAAGCGATCGATTCGCCGTTCTCCCGGACCGCGTGCATCTCCGAACGGAACTGCGCTTCAAGCCGCTGACGAACGACCTCGGCTCGCGTCAGCAGCGCTCCCACCCAATGCACCAGCAAGGTCATTGCCAGCGCAAAGCCAAAGGCGAGGTAGACCAGCAGGCCAGGGATGGGCTCCGTGATCCCGATCGCGGGCACGACCACCGGCGGCGAAAGCCGCCACAGCTGGGACGTGTAGAGAAACACACCGAACAGCGAGGCCAGGATCGACACGCCAATCAAGGTCAGCTTGTCGACAAACAGGTAGACGTCCTCCTGAATGCGCTGCTCTGGATAGTCGAGTTGCGCACGCCGCTCCAGGTGGAAGAAGCGGTTGGCGTTCATCCACCTGTCGAGCAGCGTCGTGGTCAACACGCGGCGCATGCGCATGCGCAGTGACAGGCGCGACCATGTGCCAATGGCAGCCAAGACCGTGGTCACGGCACCAAACATCAGGATCTTGGCGATGATGTCCGGGATGACTTCGGCATTCTTCGCGGCCAGCGCGTTGACCACGTCCGCGAAGGCCAACTGCATCTTCAAGAAGAAGGACATCGCCAGTCCGCTGTGAGCGAACTGATAGGCAATGAGCAGCAAGCCCATCAGCGGGTCGGCCTTGACGTATTGCACGACCAGCGAAGCGCCGTACCGAATGTCAGACCGCAACGACTTGCCACCGCTTTCCTGTGRCATTTCAGTCTTCACTGCATCGACTGCGGAAGGGTCTGTGATGGCGACGTCAGTCATGCTTTGCACCTTCTGCGATATGAGCCGTCATGCCGCGCTCGCTGCGGGGCGCCCGGCGTCCTCGATGAGCCTGCGCAGGCTATCCATCTGGAGGCGCAGCACACCGTCCGACTCCGACTGGGCTTGCTGCTTGGCGGCACTGATGCGCGCCTGCGTTTGCACCTGCATGAGCGTATGCACCGCGTGTTTGGCTTGCTGATCGCGCTCCAGCAGCGTTTCGGTGGGCAGTTGCGACGATTGAGGATCGCGATGGGCGCGGTTCAATTCACGAAGGCCGACCATCGACTGCATCAGGATGTCCCGGTCCTCGCTGGACAGGTAGGGAGCCAGCAGGAACTGGCTCAACTCCTTCATGAAGATCTGGAAGATCGGCACGAATTCAGGCGCGAGCCCGCGCGCCGGCCAAGCCAGGGATTCGACCAGTTCAGACACGGCGTAGCCCCAGGGATCGCCGGGATCCTCGGAGGCACGCAGCGCATCGGCACGCAGGCTGCGCCATTCCTTGGGCACCACTTGCACGCCGGACAGCTCGCGTTCCCACAAGTCGAGAATCCGCTCGGCGCATGCGCGAACGGCCGGTGACACGTGGGCCGACATGGCGAAATCGGGCGCCAAGACACTGCCGAGGAAGCTGTGCATGAAGCGCGGCACCACACCGCCCAGATCCGCGCCAACCGGAATGGCATCCAGCCACTCCATGGCGAATGCCAGGATGACCTCGCTACCCCGCATGGCAAGTCCGAAGGGCGCGTTCTCGTCCTCGCTGAACCCGGCGCCCGCATGGACCAGGCCTTCGCACAAGGCCCCCAGTTCGACCGGCAGGCCGGTGCGCTCGATGAACTCCTCCGGAACCTGCGTTTCAGCCAAGGTTCCCGACAGCGAGACCATCCCGCCATCCGTCCGCCATTTCAGATAGGCCAGCGGAAATACCTGTCCCTGGGCCCACCTGGCGCGAACCCGACCGACCATTTCCGCCTTGCGTGCCGGATCGCCGTGGAATGCGCAGTAATGCGTGGCGCCGCTCATGCCTGCCCGTCCTGATCGAGGAGCGCATCAAGCTCGCTGGCGAGGCGGGTGCGGCTGCGATCATGCAAAGTGGCCGTGGCCTCGCCACCTTTGGCCAGGACAAGATAGGGGATGCCTTGAACGTTGAACTTCTCAGCCAGCGCAGGGCATTCGTCGATGTTGACCTTGACGATCTTCARGCTTCCGTCGTACATCGGCGCCAAGGCCTCAAGTGTCGGCAGGAGGGTCATGCACGGACCGCACCAGGGTGCCCAGAAATCGATCAGGACGGGAATGTCGCTGCGCGCCACTTCGGCCTCGAAGTCCGCGTCACTGACGGGAGTTATTTGTGCAGTCATTGATCGAGCTCTTGCTGTGATGGGTGTGCCGGCGCGACATGGGGCATCTGGAGGCACGCCCCTGCGATGTGATCGCCTCGCACTTGCCTCGCCAGGCCGCCCGGATTCAAGAATGCTTTTCCTGCGCTCATGAAAGCTCCTCGCATGTCGCTTGACTGGCCATACGCGATAGGCAGATCACCTGGCCGCGTCAGTCAATCAAGCCGTTGTTTTCCGTTACGAGCATAAGGACCCGACTCGTTCGACGATTGCCCGACAGGACGCAGCTTTTTGCCTGACAGTGCAAACTTCAGGAAGCGGGAACAGGGCTTTATGACGTTGGTGTGGAAAGCCGCAGCGTCGGGCAGGCTTTCAAGCGCGGTGGTCCCGTGCGCGCCGTTTCTTGTTGAACCCAACGATGCCATTTGGCGCCCGCCGGGCTGAATGGATGAGTGAGCAGGTGCACGGCCAGGACGTCCACAAGTGGGCAACGGCGATGATGTTGCCGGTCGCACGCAAGCCCCTCGCCGCACGCTTGGCCTGCCGCCTGCCGCCTGCCGCCTGCCGCCGGGAATGGTGAGGCCCACGAGACGCCCGCCGCCGCGCTAAGCAGTAGGCGATACGACGTGGGCGTTCAGCCTGTGGCGGTTTGGCGGGCTTCGTGCTGCTGCTCAGGCCACAGCGCGATGCCGCCAGCCTGGCTCACCGTGCGCTCGAGGCCGAGGCCGAGGCGGAGGCAGCGCAGCGCCTGGGCGGCCTGCGCACTGCGGTTGCCGCTGCGGCAGAACAGCACCAGCGTGGTGTCGGACTCGGCAGCCGGCCAATCCGGGATCGCGTTGATGATCGAGGACAGCGACACCGCCTGGCGGCGCACCTGCTCGCCAAGTTGCGGCGCCATGCCCAGGCGATTCCATCCGGGCACCGCAGTCCATGGTCTGGTATTCGGTCGGCGCCAGGTCTCTTTCCAGGACGGCCTTGGCAGCTGCAAACGACTTGGCGTCCATGGTGCCGGTCAGGCACGAGGCCGAGAGGGGCTACCGTGCGATCTCGATCTTCAGCGTGCAGGCGTAGCGATCGGCATAGTCGTGGCCCGGCAGCAGCAATGTGTCGCGGCCGACGGCCGCCTCCAACTGCTTCAGCGACGGGCCGAATTTAGCGAACACCGGCGCGGTGGGCGCCAAACCGCGCCAGGGCGAGCCTCGTCGCGTGCGCGTGCTGTGCGAACTTCGAGATCGATGAACCTTGGCGCCGGTCGTAGTGCCGGCCGCCTACGTTGTCGCCAATGCGCCCGCGCCAGTTGTCGTGAGGTCAGCGACCGCTTGTCGGCGGTTAGCGTTAGTTCGAGCGAGGGCAATAAGCGGAAGCAAACGCTGCGGAACCGACCGTCAACCCTGGACTTGTACTTCGGCTTTGGGCGGCGGATTCAACCGGTCGGCGCAACACACTAACCACTGCTCAGGCAGAAGGAGTGTTGCAAATGAAGCACCGGACACGAACGTACTACACCGCCACCCAGAAGGCACTGATGTGGGAGCGTTGGAAGGACGGTTGGACGCTTCAGCAGATCGGCAAGCTGTTTGACCGGCCGCACACGTCGATTCAAGGCATCTTGTCGAAGACGGGTGGCATTCGACCGCCTGAGCGTCGACGTTGCGCAACCGCGTTGACTCTGGCGGAGAGAGAAGAGATCTCGCGTGCGCTGATGGCGGGGCAGTCGATGCGTTCGATCGCCGTTCAACTCGGCAGGGCGCCGTCGACGATCAGCCGGGAGATCTGTCGCAACGGCGGCCAGCACGGCTATCGGGCAACCTTGGCAGACCAGGCTGCATGGGAACGCGCTCTTCGACCGAAGCTCTGCAAACTGGCCAAGAGCCGGGCGCTGGCTGGCATCGTGGCGGACATGCTCCGGATGCTGTGGTCGCCAGAGCAAATCGCGGGCTGGCTCCAGCATACTTATCCGAACGACCAGAGCCTTCACGTGTCACACGAGACGATCTACCGCAGCCTGTTCATTCAAGCGCGTGGCGCCTTGAAGAAGGAGCTGCTGGAGCATCTGCGGCGCACGCGCGGCATGCGTCGCTCGCGTTCCTACACGCAGAAGACTGCGATCCATGGCCAGATCGTCGACGCGGTGTCGATCAGCGATCGACCCGCGTCAGTCGAGGACCGGGCGGTGCCTGGTCATTGGGAAGGAGACCTGGTCTTCGGCAGCGGCAACAGCCAGATCGCGACGCTGGTCGAGCGCCAGACGAGATACGTGATGCTGGTCAAGCTTGACGGCAAGGACTCGCCGACGGTCGTCAACGCGCTCATCAAGCATGCCCGCAAGCTGCCGCAGGAGCTCTACAAGTCGCTCACCTGGGATCGAGGAACCGAGATGCATGGGCACAAGCGATTCACCATGGCTACCGACATCAAGGTCTACTTCTGTGACCCGCAAAGTCCTTGGCAACGGGGCAGCAACGAGAACACCAATGGGCTGCTCAGGCAGTACATGCCGAAAGGCATCGACATCTCCGGCTACTCTCAGGCCAAGCTCAATTCGATCGCCAGACAATTGAACGAGAGGCCGCGCAAAACGCTCGGCTTCCAAACGCCCGCTGAGCGATTCAGCGAATGTGTTGCGTTGACCGGTTGAATCCGCCGCACATAGCTGCCCGCCGTCACGCAGCCGCGAATGGGAGCAATCAGCCAGCCTGGAGCTGTCGGCTGGCAGCCGCTTCGCAGCGGGTGCTGCCAGTCGTGGCCTGGTCACGAAAGCACGGTCACAGCTCCATAGCAGTCATCCGAGCGCTGAAACATTTGCAAGGCGCTCCAAGCGCATGTCCAGTTCCGGCCGCGGTAGCCGACGGGCCGCCACGCTGACCTGCCTCGACGCGGTCGCGCCTAGTCCGGTTCGCGGAGCAGGCAGCTGCGCCACACGTCTGGGGACGCAGCGCCGAAGCCGCCGTGCCACTGCTGGTCGCGCTGGTACACATTGCTCGCCCACCATCCTGTTGCGTTTCTTGGGCTGTTCCTGTTCCTCGGTATCACGCGGCCCTATGAACGGCATCAGAGCCCGCTGATCATGCCTTTGTGGACATGGGCTCAATCGCGAGATATTTACGCTCAGCTCATCGATGTGTCCGGACGTTCAGCCACTCGCCACTGCCGCCACCGAAGGTGAATCAGCATGGCTAAGGCGATGGAGAGGAACATGCTGGCGAAAGCCAGCCAAGCGTAGGGGCGCAGCGTGGGGATGCCGATGAGGACGAGGCCGTCGTTGGAGCCGGGAATCAATAGGCTGCCCCAGCCCATCAGCACGCCGCCTGTGAGGCAGCGCAGTACTTGAACGATCAGAGGCCGGGCCGAGCGCCAGCGACCGGCGGTGAGGCCGCCGAGCAGGGCGCCTGCATACAGCGCTAGGAACAGCAGCAGCGGCAACAGGCCTGGACCCTTTCGCGAGACACCACTCATGCGCGCCAGGTCTGCCAGCACGTCGGTATAGGCCCAGCTGCCGGCCAGCAGCAGCGTGACGACAAAGCTCGCGCCAATGACGATGGTGGCGGCGTGCGGGGACCATACCTTTTCGCCCAGCACCCGCAGGCGGCCCGGCTCCTTCAGTACGGCGAGGCCCGGCCACAGGCGCCAGCATACGTAACCAATGAACAGCGGAGCCAGCAAAGACGCAGGGCCTTCTATCGCTGAGGCGTGGGCCAGCGTCTGCGCGGCGGGGCGTGCGAAGAGGGGCTGCACGCTCAGGCAGCCGGCATAGAAGCCCAGCGGCGTGGCGGCGTAAGCCCAGTCTCCCGAACCCAGGCGGGCGATGGCGCCGAATACGCAGGCCTGGTTGACCCAGGCGCCTAGCCCGAGGAGCGCGCCGCCTGCGACCGTCCAGGCGTTGGACGCGAAACCGGGAGGCATGCTGCCAGCCAGGTGCATGAGCTGGCCGATCGCCAGGCCGCCTGCGACCCAGAGCGACGCCTCCAGCATGGCGGTCAGGCGATGGGCACGGCGGGCGGTGATGACCTCGTCCACTGCCGCCRCCATGCAGGTACCGCCGCGCTGGATGGCGAAGCCCATGGCGCCGACACAGAGCAAGGCCGTAAACCAGATGGCAGTCATCCTCTTTCCCGGTTTACACGTGCTCGACCACGCCCTCGATGGGGTCGGTGGGCTCGCGCCAGGGCGAGCGCTCGATCATGCGCAGCGTGTCGGCATAGCCGGCCTCGCGGCGCGCCTTGACGCCGGCCGGCGTGAAATCGATGTCCTTGGTGTGATCCTCGCCCTCCAGGCGGGGCGCCAGCAGGTGGGCCACGTGCATGGTGGTGCCGCAGCCCCAGGACGACAGCTCCTTGACGGTCGGGTCGGCCCGCTTGGACGCCGGCAATTGCTGCGTGAGTTGCCGGATGACGTGGCGCAGGCGGTGGATCTGCTTCTGCCGCGCGATGTGGCTGTCGGCGCGGCTGGCGAACTGGATGTCCTTTTGCCGGCCCATGACCTGCCAGATGGACTCGGGCTCGGGTGCCGTCTGGTGCCACACGTTGACGGCGAAGATCAGCGAGTCGCGACGGCGGCGGTCGTCCAGCACTGCCTCGATGGGTGTGTTGGAGTACAGGCCGCCATCCCAGTAGGGCTCGCCGTCGATGCGCACGGCCGGGAAAGCCGGCGGCAGCGCGCCGGAGGCCATTACGTGCTCGACGCACAGGGCCTCGTGCTCGCTGTCGAAATAGCGCATCGCGCCGGTGCAGGCGTTGACGGCGCCCACTGTCAGCCGTGTGGGGCCGTTCTGCACACCGGCGAAGTCGACCAGCTCGGCCAGCGTCTCGCGCAGCGGCTCGGTGCTGTAGTACGCGGCCGACTCCACGCCCACGTTGGCCCGCACACCGCGCAGCGCGGCCCTGCTGGGCTCGAAGAAGGCTGGGATGCCGCGCATCACCGTGGTCATGTTGGCGACCCAGTTGCCCATGCCCAGCCAGTCCAGCGGGCCGGCGGTGGTGACCGGCTGCTCGACGTGCTGCCAGAAGGCGTTGAGCCGCTCCATGCGGCGCTCGGGCGGATTGCCCGCGATGAGTGCGGCGTTGATGGCGCCGATGGAAGTGCCGATGACCCAGTCGGGCTCGATGCCAGCGTCATGCAGCGCCTGGTAGACCCCCACCTGATAGGCGCCCAGGGCACCGCCCCCCTGCAATACCAGCACCACTTGGCCGGGCAGGCCGTGCTGCTCCGATGGCGGTGCTGTGCGGGCTTTGCGAGCCTTGACGGTGGAGGTCGTGGTGGCGTTCATCGGGCGTCTCTTCTTGGGTTGCTGGACAGGGTCGTGGGCGGTGGCCGCGGCCTTACATCATCTTTTCCATGGTGGTCGGCTTCTTGTCGTTGACGACGTCGGCGATGGTCAGCTCCACCGGCGCCGCGCCGACGTTCTTCCACCAGTGCTTGGTGCCCAGGAACTCGCGCGCGATATCGCCGGCTTTGTGCAGGATGGGCACGCTGCACTTGCTGCTGTATTCGTAGATCTCGCCGCTGTTGACCATGATGAGCGCAGGCCGGTCCTCGTGGCTGTGCAGGGGCACGACGCCGCCGGGGGCGATGGTCATGTGGCGCATGCGCAGGCGGCGTTGATCGAGTTTGACGTTCTCCTTGGACAGGTCGATCGAGGCCAGCTCGGTGTCGGTCACGCCCACCGGGGCGGTGGCCGCGCCTTGCAGCGCGTTGGCGGCGAGCTTGTCGGCCGGGCATTCGCCGGCATGGGCGACGCCGGCGAAGGCGATTGCGGTGATGGCAATGAGGGTCAGTTTTTGCATGGGAGTTCTCCGTGGGGGTGGGTGGGCTGAGCCCGGGCTTACTGCGCCGTCCAGCCGCCTTCGATGGGCAGGATGGCGCCAGTGATGGAGGCGGCGTCGTCGGAACAAAGGAAGGCCGTAAGGG
>NZ_JBFUMO010000249.1:0-8086 GCF_054049355.1 Roseateles sp. P5_E11
GCATCAAGCGGCTTTCCTGAACGAGCGGAACAGGCGGGTCAGCCCCAGCCATTGCTGGTGCCAGAAGCCGCCGCCGTAGTCGCGGCCACCTTCCTCGGGCAACTGGTCGCGCACACCGGTGGCGTCGAAGCGATTCTCGAAGTTGGCGGTGCGGAACAGCAGGTCCCATAGCGGCAGCAGGACGCCGAAGTTGTGGCCGCCCAGCGTGCCGCGGCCACCGGATTCGTGGCCGATGCCGATGCTGTGGTGCAGGCGGTGGAAGCGTGGGCTGATCAAGAGGCGCTCGCCGATGCGCCCAAAGCTGATGCGCGCGTTCGCATGCTGCAGGCTCTCGTGCAGCTGGGTGATGACGGTGATGGCGACGAACTGCCCCGGCTCCACACCGATGAGGCGGGCCAGCAGGGCCAGCGCCGTGCCGAGCAGCACGTCGTCCAGCAGGTGATTGCGGTTGTCGCTCCACATCGTCATCTGGCGTTGGCTGTGGTGCAGGCTGTGCAGGGCCCACCACCAGTTGAACTGGTGCTGGGCGCGGTGCAGCCAGTAGCCGACGAAGTCGAAGACGGCGAGGTAGAGCAGCAGGCTGACCCAGGCGACATCGGTAACGCCGGGCCAGATGCCGTCGAGCTGCCAGGTCGGCAGGCCCGCCATGCGCAGCTCGCCAGCGATGCCGTCCCACAGCGGCTCGATGCTGAAGAAGATCAACAGGCGAACGAGGCCGAGGCGGTGGATCAGCGTGTAGATGACGTCGGTGCGCACGGCCGCGTGGTCAGTCACCGGCTCGACCGGCCAGCGCCGCTCCAGGATGCCGATGCCCAAAACGATGACGACGATCTGGATCAGCCCCAGTAGCAGCCAGCCGGTCGCATCGAAGGCGTCCTCCAGCAGGTTGCCAAAGCCCAGTCCGAACACGACCGGCTGCACGACGGACTCGTAGAGCCACAGCTGCAGGCTGTCGAAGGCGTTGGCGATCCAGTCGATCACGGCTTGCGGGCGTAGGTTTTGGGTTCGATCTTCAGGGCGACCTTGGTGTCGGCGGCCTTGAACAGTGGGGCGTAGCGGGGATGCTCGCGCAGCAGTGCAAAGCATAGGCCCCGCTGCTCCAATCCCGTCATCAGCGGCTCCAGCACGGCCGGCGCCCAGGGGTCCTGGCGTTCCCAGATGCCAAGGTGGGCGAGCAGGATGTCACCGGGCTTGATGTCGCGCAGCGCCTTGTCCAGCAGCTGCGCGTTGGGGTGGCTCTGGCTGGGCAGTTCATCGCCCAGGAAGCCCGCGCTGCTCCAGCCCACATGGGTGAAGCCGCAGGCCTTGGCGGTATTCAGCAGGGCCTTGGACGAGCGTCCCGCCGGCGCGCGGAAGATGGGGCCCAGCGACTTGCCCGTCATGGCCGTGAAGCGCTCGCCGACCTTCTTCAGGCTCTCGCAATACTGCTCGGGCGTGACCTCGTGAACGACAGGCGGGTTGACGCCGGCCTGCGTCTTCACCTTGAAGCGCACCACCTTGCCGTCGGCATCCAGCACGTCTTCCATGAAGATGTCGTGGTCCCAGGTGTGGGCGCCGAAGTCATGGCCTTCGGCCGCACGCTCGCGCCACCAGGGCGCCCAGGTCTCGTCCAGCGTCGTGCCGCCGGTCAGCGTCGGTTCGCTGGCGAGGAAGAAGGTCGCCTTCGCGTTGTGCTTCTTCAGTGTCTCGGCGATCAGCGGCGCAACACCCATGTGGCCGGTGTCGAAGGTGAGGTAGACCGGCTTGTCGCAAGACGGTTGCGCGGTGGCCGCAGTGACCACCAGCGCCAGGGCCCAGGCTTTCATAGACGAGGTTGGTGATCCAGCGTCCAGATGCCGTGCGGCGACTTGCCCACCTTGACCTGCCTGACGACCTTGCGCGTAGCGGTGTCGATCTGCGTCAGCTTGCCGGCCCAGCGCGAGGTGACGAGCAGCGTCTTGCCATCGGTCAGCAGCTCCATGTCGTCGGGACCTGCCGGCGCCGGATATTGATCGACGACGGTCAGCGTCGTCAGGTCGATCTTGCTGATGGTGTTGGCGGCGCGGTTGCTGACCAGCACATGGCGCTTGTCGCCCCAGGCACGGAAGGAGTGGGCGCCGGCGCCTGTCAGGATGCGCTTGGCGAGCTTGGGCGCACCGGCGCCGCTGACGTCCCAGACCTCGACGAACTTGTCGCCGGTCAGGCCGACGAGGACGAAGCGGTCGTCCGGCGTCAGGTAGATGTCGGCCGGCATCTTGCCGACGGCCTGCTTCCACTTGATGGTCTGCGTCGCCAGGTCGATGGCCAGCAGCTCATCGCTGTCCTGCAGACTGGCGTAGAGCGTCGTGCTCTTGGTGTCGATGTTGAGGTGACTCGGCGTCTTCGGCGCCGGGATGCGCTTGACCAATTGCAGCGGCTCGGCCGCAACGCTGCCCTGCCAACGGTAGAGGTCGACGCGGTCCAGTCGATTGGACGCCGTGACGAGCCACTTCATGTCCGGCGAAAAGCGCAGGTGATAGGGGTCGGGAATGCCACGCACCACACGCTGGACCTCGGCCGTGCGCGGATCGATGAAGGTGAGCGAATCGGCCAGCGCATTGGCGACGATGAGGGACTTCTCGTCGGGCGACAGGTAGAGGTGGTGGGGCTCCTTGCCGGTCGGGATGCGCTTGATGACGGTGAAGCTGGCCGGGTCGACGACGGAGATGTCGGCGTCCAGCGAGTTCAGCACGAAGACAGGGGGGCGGCCATTGCCCTGGGCATTGGCCTGGGCCAGGCCGGCCAGGACCATCAGGAGCGCGAACGCGCTGCGACGAAACATTCCAGGAGTCCTTAAAAGCAAAAAGGGCGGCAGCCGCCGCCCTCCACAACGCGCCAGTTTACCGGGGCGCTTACTCGTCGTCGCCGCCGAGGATGCTTCCCAGCAGCCCACCGCCGGCAAAACCACCGAGAACCGAGCCCWCTTCCTTGTGGCCGCCCATCTGCGGCGCCGCCGCAAAGATGCGCGAAGCCAGGCGCGAGAAAGGCAGGCTCTGCAGCCAGACCTCGCCCGGGCCGGTCAGCTTGGCCAGGAACAGGCCCTCACCGCCGAACAGCGCCGTCTTGATCTTGCCGACGTACTGGATCTCGAAATTGACGTTGGGCGTGTAGGCGACGACGCAGCCCGTGTCCACCAGCAGGGTCTGGCCCGGCTGCAGGCTGCGCCGGACGATGGTGCCGCCGGCGTGCACGAAGGCCAGGCCGTCGCCCTCCAGGCGCTCCATGATGAAGCCCTCGCCGCCGAAGAAGCCGGCGGACAGCTTCTGCTGGAAGGCGATGCCCAGGGACACGCCGCGCGCCGCGCACAGGAAGGCGTCCTTCTGGCAGATCAGCGTGCCGCCCAGCGCCGACAGATCCATGGGGATGATCTTGCCCGGATAGGGCGCCGCGAAAGCCACGCGCTGCTTGCCGCTGCCGTTGTTGGTGTAGATGGTCGTGAACAGCGACTCGCCCGTCAGCAGCCTTTTTCCCGCGCCCAGCAGCTTGCCGAGGAAGCCGCCCTGATTGGCCGAGCCGTCGCCAAAAACGGCGTCCATGCCGATGGCGGAGTCCATGAAGAACATCGAGCCCGCCTCGCCGATGGCCGCCTCGCCGGGATCGAGCTCGATCTCGACGAACTGCATCTCGGCACCCTTGATCTCATAGTCGACAACATCCATGGCCATGTGRCTCTCCCGGCGATAAAAAAACGGCCTGGATGATAGGGCGACCTGCGGGTGTCGGCGCCGTGCGGCGGCGTCAGGGATTTCGGGCCCGGCAAGCCGTTGCCGTGGCGCCGGATGACGGGCCGCCAATTTGTGTCCCTGTGCATCGGCCAGCGCCGCAAGGAAGCATCGAGATACATGAATGCCTTGCGCGCCCGCCCGATGCCCCAGACTGCAGCCGATGACACTACAGATCGATGACCTCCAGCCCGAGTTGACGGCGGAGCAGGCCTTGACCGGCTGGCGCAGGGAGTTCTGCGTCGAATTGCGGGGCGAAGGCCAGGCGCGAATCTTCCTGAGGGTGCTCGAGTCACCTTCGTTGAAGGCCACCGAGTTGCGCCGCGCCGTGCTGTTTCACAGGGTCGGCGCGGGATTCGCCGATCTGGCGGGCTGCGTCGCGGCGGCGCGTGAGCCGCTGGAGCGGCTCGCCCTCACCGCAGTCCGCCAGCAACCCAGCGCGGACAACCTCTTCGCCGCGGTCACCTACGACCGCCGCGCCTGGGAAGCGGTCGTGGATGCCGTGGACCACTGGCAGCGCCGCCGGATCCCGGTCAAGCCATCGCTGTCCTGAACCTCGCCGCCGCCTCGCGCAGCTGACCGGCACGGTCTTCCAGCATCGACGCCGAAGCCGCGGTCTCCTCGACGAGGGCTGCATTCTGCTGCGTCGTCGAATCCACCTCGCGAATGGCAGCCGCGAGCTGGCGGACCTGATCGGCCTGGGAGGAAGACTGGCTGCTGATGTCACCCACGATGGTGGCCACGCGGTGGATGGCCTGCACGATCTCTCCCATGGAGCCGCCGGCCTCGGACACATAGGCCTCGCCCTGGTGGACGGTCTCGATGGAGGAGTTGATCAGCGCCTTGATCTCGCGCGCGGCTTCGGCCGACCGCTGGGCCAGCGAGCGCACCTCGCTCGCCACAACCGCGAAGCCGCGGCCCTGCTCGCCCGCGCGGGCGGCCTCGACGGCGGCGTTCAGCGCCAGGATGTTGGTCTGGAAGGCGATGGAGTCGATGACCTGGATGATGTCGCCGATCTTGCGCGAGCTCGCGGTGATCTCCTCCATGGAGTTCACGGCACGCTGCACGATGGCGCCGCCGCGTCCGGCCAGCTCGGCCGCGCCTTGCACCAGGTCATGGGCCTCGCGGGCACTGTTCATGTTGTGGTCGACCGTCTGTTCCAGCACGCCGGTGCTGGCGCTGGTCTGCTCGACGACCGAAGCCATCGCATTGCCGCGCGCCGAGAGGTCCTGGTTGGCGCCCGAGATCTGCGTGGCCGACGTGGAGATGTGCTCGGCGCCTGCGCGCACCTCGTGCACGAGGCCACTCAGGCGCAGCGTGGCCTCGCGCAAGGCATTCGTCGCCAGCACGACCTCGTCGCGGCCGTCCAGGGCGGGTGCCTCGCTGAGGTCGCCGGCGCCCAGGGCCTCGATGCGGCGGCCCAGCACGGCGCAGCTGCTGCGCGACGCCAGGTAATAGCTCACCAGCGCATAGGCGGCAATGGTGACAAAGCTGATGGCCAGGATCATGGCCGTCCACAGGTCGCGCGTCAGGCGCTGGACCCGCGCGGTGACGAGTTCGGCCAGCTTCGCCTCCGCGGCGCGCTCCAATTTGTCGCACGCGGCAATCTGCGCCGTGCCCAGCGCGAACCACTCGGCCGCATCGACCTTGGGCGGCTCGCCCAGCACAAAMCCCTGGGCGAACTTGTCGCGAAAGTCCTTGCGGATCCGGTCCACGAGCTGCACGTCCAGGCCTTTCACGGCCTCGGGATTGGCCGCCGCAACCCGGTTCAGTGCGGCGGTCAGGCGCGTCAGGTATTCCTCGGTCACCGTGTCGGCCTGGTGCAGGCGCTGCAGCACGCCAGCGGGCGGCGAGCCCATTTGAGCAGCGGCGGCGCCGAGGGCGCGCATGCGGCCGACAGCATCCCGCAGCCGTGGCAAGGCATCGGTGACGCTCAGCATCAGGTAGTAGGTATCCGCGTCAGGGTCCAGGGCCAGGTTGGACTCGGACGAGGCCTGCTCGACGAGGGACTGCACCGCGTCGGTCAGCGCAAAGCTGGCCACGACGACCGACTCGGGTTCGGCCGCGCCAAGGGCGACCAGGGCCTTGGCCTTGGCGCGCGCAGCGGCCAGGCCTGAAGCGAGCTTGAGTGGGTCCTTGTCGGTTGCGATCTCGCGTTCCAGCGCCTGGGCCTGGGTCTCGAACTTGCCCAGGGCCTCTTCGMGCCGGGCCTCGGCGCCGGGCATCTTGGCGCTCACGCCGATGGAGGCCCCGCGCAGCACCATGGCCGCGTTCAGCAGCCCACTGACCTGGCGCACCTGGGCAACACCGACCAGCTCCTTGGCTGAAAAGTCACGGGCGTCCGAGCGATCGCCCGCCAGCGCCACCAGCAGGTAGACCAGCGGAATCGCAAAGCACAGGCAGACGATGAAGAACTTGTGCGCCATCGGCAGGCGGCGCATCAGGCTCACGGCAGGCAGAAAGACAAGGTTCATCCGGCTCTTCCCATTGCTAATGCGCCAGTTGCTTGGCACAGATGCCGGAATGTAGTCAGGCCGCCTTCCCGATTCAGGGGATAAGTTCACAAGCGCAGGTCGTTGCGCGGGCAAGCGTGGAATTGTTGCCGTGTCGCCCCAATGCGGTGCAAGCAACAAAAAGCCGGCTGGCGCCGGCTTTGCAGATGGGAGCCGCCCGGCTCTCACCCCATGTGCATGCCGCCGTTGCAGGAGAAGTCGGCGCCGGTCGAGAAGCCCGAATCCCCGCTGGCCAGCCAGGCGACGATGGAACCGATCTCCTCGGGCGTACCCAGGCGCTTGACGGGAATCGTCGCCACGATCTTCTCCAGCACCTCGGGCTTGATCGCGCGGACCATGTCGGTGCCGATATAGCCAGGGCTGACGGTGTTGACCGTCACGCCCTTGGACGCCAGCTCCTGCGCCAGCGCCATCGTGAAGCCGTGCATGCCGGCCTTGGCGGCCGAGTAGTTGGTCTGGCCGGCCTGGCCCTTTTCGCCGTTGACCGAGCTGATCTGGATGATGCGGCCCCAGCCCTTTTCCACCATGCCCGGCACGACCTGCTTGGTCACGTTGAACATGCTGTTCAGGTTGGTGTCGATGACGGCATGCCAGTCGTCCGGCGTCATCTTCAGGAACATGCGGTCCTTGGTGATGCCGGCGTTGTTGACCAGCACGTCGATGGCGCCATGCTCACCGATGGCCTTGGAGAAAGCCTCAACGGTGGAGTCCCAGTCGGCCACGTTGCCGACGGAGGCGTAGAAGTCGTAGTCGAGCGCCTTCTGTTCATCGAGCCATTTCTTGAAGTCGCGGCTCGGACCGCAGCCGGCGATGACCTTGAAGCCTTCCTTGTGCAGGCGCTGGCAGATGGCGGTACCGATGCCGCCCATACCGCCCGTGACGTAGGCAACTTTCTTGCTCATGGATGTCTCCTGTTGTGATTGGGTGAGGGTATCAACGTTCGACGGTGAGTGCGACACCCATGCCGCCGCCGATGCACAGCGAGGCGATGCCCTTCCTGGCATCGCGCTTGACCATCTCGTGCAGCAGCGTGACGAGCACGCGGCAGCCGCTGGCGCCGATGGGGTGGCCCAGCGCAATCGCGCCGCCGTTGACGTTGACCTTGCTCATGTCCCAGCCCATCTCGTTGTGCACGGCACAGGCCTGGGCGGCGAAGGCTTCGTTGATTTCCAGCAAGTCGAGGTCGGCGGGCTTCCAGCCGGCGCGCTCCAGCGCCTTGCGGGCCGCGGGCACGGGGCCCATGCCCATCAGCGCAGGGTCCAGGCCGGCCGAGGCGTAGGAAGCAATGCGCGCCAGCGGCGTCAGGCCCAGGGCCGCGGCCTTGGCGGCCGTCATGACGACGACGCCGGCGGCGCCATCGTTCAGGCCCGAGGCATTGCCTGCGGTCACGCTGCCGGCCTTGTCGAAGGCGGGGCGCAGGCCAGCCAGGGCTTCGGCGTTGCTCTTGCGGTTGATGAACTCGTCGGCGGCGAAGACGATCGGATCACCCTTCTTCTGCGCGATGCTGAACGGCACGATTTCGTCCTTGAAGCGGCCCGCGTCCTGGGCCGCGGCGGCCTTCTGCTGGCTGCCCAGTGCGAGCGCATCCTGCTGCTCGCGCGTGATGCCGTACTTCTTGGCCACGTTCTCGGCCGTGATGCCCATGTGGTACTGGTTGTACACGTCCCACAGGCCGTCGACGATCATGGTGTCGACCATCTTCCAGTCGCCCATGCGCTGGCCATCGCGCGAGCCGTTGAGCACGTGGGGGCTCATGCTCATGCTCTCCTGGCCGCCGGCGATGATGATGTCGCTGTCGCCATCGCGGATGGCCTGAGCCGCCAGCATCACGGC
>NZ_JBFUMO010000250.1:0-8076 GCF_054049355.1 Roseateles sp. P5_E11
TACCGGCAGAGCATCGCGCTGATCCAGCAGCTGATGCAGCAGCGCATGTTCCCGCTGACCCTTTCCGGACTCGAAGGCGCGATGCGGCTGCTCAGCAAATGAAGCGTCTCTTTGCACTGCTCGTCGCAGTGCTGCTGAATGCCTGTGCCACGCAGGCTCCCCCGCAGGCACCCGCCCCACCGGCGCCGGACATCCCGGCCGACGCGCCGGCCGTCTACAGCGTCGACATCCGCATCGACGGCGAAAGCCGCGAGGCCGCGCGCCTGCGCACGCTGCTGGCCCAGAACCTCGACCTTGCCCGCTACCGCGCCAGCGAGGCGGCGCTGAGCCGGGTGGAGCTGGCCCGCCTGGCCGCTGCCGCGCCCGCGCAGGCCGAGACGCTGCTGGAAACCGAGGGCTACTTCAACGCCAAGGCCGACGTGGACCGCGACACGGCAGACGAGACGCGGCTGTTGCTCACCGTCAAGCCGGGGCCGGTGACAAGGGTCGACAAGCTCGAGCTCGAGTTCACCGAAGGCCTGGCCGACGAGCAGGCCCAGGCCCTGCGGGAAGTCCTGCGCAGCGCCTGGACGCTGAAGAACGGCGCCGCCTTCACGCAGTCGCAATGGGCCTCGGCCAAGAGCGATCTGCTGCTGCGCGCGCGCAATGGCGGCTATCCGCTGGCGCGCTGGGCCGAGACGGCCGCCCGCGTCGATCCCGACACGCAGACCGCCGAGCTCCACCTCGTGCTGGCCAGCGGCAACCGTGCCAAGCTCGGTGCGCTGCGCATCGAAGGGCTCAAGCGCCAGAGCCGCAATGCCGTCGAGCGCCTGGCCGGCTTCGACACCGGTGATGACTACACCGAGCAGAAGCTGGCCGAGTTCCAGGAGCGCCTGGCCAAGACCCAGCTCTTCGACGCCGTGCGCGTGCAACTGCTGCCCGAGGCCCCGAACGCCGACGGCACCACGCCCGTGCAAGTCACGCTGACCGAGTCGGCCCTGCAACAGGCCACGGTGGCGGTGGGCTATCACAGCAACACCGGCCAGAGCATCAGCGTCGAGCATCTGCACCGCCGCCCCTTCGATCTGCCCGTGCGCGCCCGCACCAAGCTGCAATTCAGCCGCGACCTGCGCGGCGGCGAGCTGGAACTGAGCTCCCACCCCCAACCCGACCTGAAACGCAACCTCGCCTCGCTGCAGTACGAGCAGGACCGCACCGGCGACACCATCGCCACCAACCTGGGCGTGCGCCTGGGCCGCCTCTATGAGTCGACGCGCGACGAGCGCCTGAGCTATGTCGAGCTGCTGCGTGCCCGCGAGACCGCCGGCAGCGAGGTCAACACCAACCTGGCGCTTTCCATCAACCAGCAGTGGATACGCCGCCGCCTGGACAGCACCCTGCTGCCCACCGACGGCCACCAGGCCCTGGCCCTTGTCGGCTTCGGCTATGCGAAGGGCGGCGGCACCGACGACAGCGGTCCCTTCGGCCGCATGCAGTTCAAGCTGGGCGTCTACAAGCCCTTCGGTGGCTGGTTCGCGTCGGCGCGCGCCGAGGTGGCCCAGGTGGTGTCGAAGGAGCAGGTCGGCGTGCCCGAGAAGCTGCTCTTCCTGGCAGGCGGCGACGAGTCGGTGCGCGGCTATGCCTATCGCAGCCTGGGCCCGCAGAAGAACGGCCTGACCGTCGGCGGCCGCGTGCTGGCCACCGGCAGCCTGGAAATCGCGCACCCCATCATGCCGAGCTTCCCCAGCCTGTGGGGCGCCGTCTTCGTCGATGCCGGCAATGCTGCCTCGCGCTGGCAGGACTACCGCGCCGCCATCGGCTATGGCGCCGGCGTGCGCTGGCGCAGCCCCGTCGGCCCGCTGCGCGTGGACCTGGCGCGTGCGCAGGAAACCGGCAAGTGGCGGTTGCACTTTAGTGTGGGGATCACGCTGTGAGGCGATCCTTGCGCATCCTGCGTGCCGCCCTGATCGCGCTGGCGCTGGTGCTGGTGCTGATCGCCGGCTTCGTTGCCTGGCTGCTGCAACGCCCTGCGGGTGGTGCCTGGCTGCTGGCCCATCTGCCCGGTGTGCAGATCGAGGCCCCCGAGGGCTCACTGATGGGCGAGTTCAGCGCGCGTCGCCTCATCCTCACCTGGGCCGGTGGCTCGGCCGAATTGCGCGGACTGCGCTGGAAGGGCCTGGGCGTCAGCCCCAGCGCCGGCCTGCTGCTGGCGCGCGAGCTGGCCGTGGACGAGGTCGTCATCCGCAGCCAGGCCAGCGACAAGCCCATCGCCCTTCCGCCGGACCTCACACTGCCACTGGGCGTGCAGATCGCCAGTCTGCGCATCGCCAAGCTGAGCTGGGCGCCCGATCAGGCACCGTTGCTCGGCCTGGACGCCCAGCTGGACCTGCCCCGCCGCGGCACCCATCGCATCGAGCTCAAGGCTGCTCGCTGGCAACACCTGACGCTGGCCGGCAAGGCCCGCATCGAGAGTGCCGCGCCGCTGCAGACCGACGCGACGCTGCGCGTGCAGCAGGCCGAAGCGACCGACCTGCCGTGGTCAGCCGTCGCTGCAGTCACCGGCCCATTGGCCAGGCTCAAGGCCAAGGCCGAACTGGAAGCCGCCCACCAGACACTGAAGGCCGACGGCGAGGTCCAGCCCTTTGCGCCCTGGCCCGTCAACGCGCTGCAACTGAAGGCCGACAAGCTCGACCTGGCGGCCCTCATGCCCGGCCTGCCACGCACGGCGCTGAGCGGCGACGCCCAGCTGAAGGCGCCGGCCCGTGATGCCGAAGCCACGCTGCAGGCCGACCTGCACAACGCCGCTGCCGGCCGATGGGACCAGGGCGCCCTGCCCGTCAACCGCCTCGTCATTGCGCTGGCCGGCCGGCCCGACCAGCCCACCAGCCTGCGCCTGACCGCGCTGGATGCCGAACTGCCCGGCGGTGGTCGAGTGCAAGGCAAGGGAGCGCGTGAGGCCGATGGCCGATGGCAGCTCGACGCCCGCGTGCAGGGCCTGCGCCCCGAAACGCTGGACGCGCGAGCCACGCCGGCGCGCCTGGATGGGCCGCTCACGCTCGCGGGCAGCAAGGCCGGCCCCTTGAGCGCCAAGCTTGACCTCGCCGGCACGGTGCAGAACCGCCCGCTGCGCGTGAAGGCCAAAGCCCGGGGCGAGGGCACGAAGTGGCAGATCGAGGACGCCCAACTGGCCAGCGGCGACGCCACGCTGCAGGCCAGCGGTCGCGTCGACACCGCCGGTGCCGCGCAACTCAAGGTTCAGCTGCGCCAGTTCGACCCGCATCTGCTGTGGCGCGGCGCACCCGGTTCGGCCTGGGCTCGCCTGCCCGGCCCGACACGACTCAGTGCCGAGGCCGATGTGGACGTGCGCGGCAAGACCATCGCCACGCTCAGTGGCAACGTCTACGCCCGCTTGCTGCCCAGCCAGTTCGCCGGCCTGCCCCTCGAAGGCCGGATCAAGCTGCAGCGCGAACGCGCCGCCKACGCGGCGGCCTTCGACATCGACGGGCGCCTGGGCAACAACCGCGTGCAGACCAGCGGCCAGGCTCGGGCCGAAGCCATCACCGGCACTGCCGCACTGAAGGCCGGCGCGCTGGCCGAGCTGAACCCGCTGCTGGCGCTGTTTGACCAGCAGCCGATCGCCGGCCAGGGCGAGGGTGATGGCAGTTTCCAACTGGTGCGCGGCATCAAAGGATGGCAGGTCGGCGGCAGCGGCAAGCTGTCGCTGGCCTCCGCCAAGGCGTTGGGCACCAGCATCGCCGCCCTGAAGGCGCGCTGGGAATTGCCCCTGCCCGGCGCCGATGGCGATGGCCCGGTCGCGCTGAACCTGGACATCAGCCAGCTGCGTGACCCACTCGCCCAGCTCACCAGCGCCAAGCTCGACTTGCAAGGCCGGCGCAGCGCCCACGATGTGAAGGCCGAGGTCAGCGGCAAGATCATTCGAGATGCATCGGCGCGCGACTCGCAAGACCTGACGCTGAACGCCCAGCTCCAGGCCCGTGGCCGCTGGGATGGGCAGGCCTGGAGCGGCCGCGTTGCGCGCATAGCCATCGGCCCGCTGCGCCCCAACACGCCGCCACTGCTGGCGGCCAAGGACATCGGCCTGCGCTGGGCCAGCGACGGCCCACGCCTGCAGGCCGAGCCCGGCCGCGCCGAGGTGGGCGGCGCCTTCGTGCGCTGGCAGGCCCTGAGCTGGACCGGCGGCGAACGGCCCGAGGCCCGCGCCGAACTGCAGCTCGAGGACGTGGCCGCCGCGCCATTGATGGCGCGCTGGCAACCCGACTTCGGCTGGGGCGGCGACCTGCGCGTGACGGGCCATGCCTCGCTGCTGCTGAATGATCGGCTCACCGCCGAACTGCTCATCGAACGCCAGAGCGGCGACCTGCGCGTGACCGACGAGTTTGGCCAGCGTGCGCTGGGACTGACCGACCTGCGCCTGGCGGTGAATGTGCGCGACGGCCTGTGGCAGTTCGCGCAGGGTGTGGCCGGCAGCGAACTTGGCAGCCTGGGCGGCGCGGTGACGCTGCGCCCGGCCAAGCTCTGGCCTGACGCGCAGACGCCCGTGCAAGGCGTGCTGCAGGCCAATATCGCCAACCTCGCCACCTGGGGCAGCTGGGTGCCGGCCGGCTGGCGCCTGGGCGGCCGCGCGGCGGCCACCGTGCAGCTTTCCGGCCGTCTGGGCGCCCCCGACCTCAATGGCCGCGCCGAAGGCGAGAACCTGGCGCTGCGCCATCTGCTGTTCGGCGTGGATGTGACCGAGGGCCGCTTCACGCTCGACTTGAAGGGCCAGCATGCCGAGCTCTCCAAGCTCGAGGCGCGCGGYGGCGATGGCTGGCTGCGCGCCAGCGGCACGGCCGAGTTGGGCGCCCAGCCCAAGGCCCACATCGAGATGACGGCCGACAAGCTGCGCGTGCTGTCGCGCGTGGACCGCCGCCTCGTCGCCAGCGGCCAGGCGGCGCTGGACCTCGACGCCAAGGGGCTCAAGCTGGAAGGCAAGCTGCGCGCCGACGAAGGCCTGTTCGACTTCAGCCGCGGTGACGCGCCCGCGCTGGCCGACGATGTGACCGTGCTGCGCGGCCCGCGCGACGCGGCGCCCACCGCACCGCCCGCACCCAAGGCCGCGCGCAACAGCGTCGTCAACGTCGCGCTGGACTTCGGCCGCGACTTCAAGGTACGCGGCCGGGGCCTGGCGACGACGCTGCGCGGCCAGCTGCAGGTCAGCCAGAACAACGGCCCGCTGCGCGTCACGGGCAAGCTCGACGCCGACGGCGGCCAGTACGCGGCCTATGGCCAGAAGCTGGACATCGAGCGCGGCGACATCAGCTTCACCGGCGCCTACGACAACCCGTCGCTGGACCTGCTGGCCGTGCGGCCCAACCTCGATGTGCGCGTCGGCGTCTACGTGGGCGGCACGGCGCTGGCGCCGCGCGTGAGCCTGTACTCCTCGCCCGAGATGAGCGACACCGACAAGCTCTCCTGGCTGCTGCTGGGCCGCGGCCCAGATGGCCTGGGCCGCACCGACACGGCCCTGCTGCAGCGCGCCGCCCTGGCCCTGCTCAGCGGCGAAGGCGAAGGCCCGACAGGCAAGGTGCTGCGCAACCTGGGGCTGGATGAGCTCTCGCTGTCGCAGAGCGACGATGACACCAAGGCCACCATCGTGCGCCTGGGCAAGCAGATCTCGCGGCGCTGGTATGTCGGCTATGAGCGCGGCCTGAACGCAACGACAGGGTCCTGGCAGCTCATCTATCGCATCGCCCAGCGCTTCACGCTGCGGGCCCAGGGCGGGGACGACAACGCGCTCGATCTCATCTGGCAGTGGAAATGGGATTGATGTGAGCCCCTCGCCCAGCATGCCCTGCTGAACGCAGGCAAGTCTGGTCGGTCCCCCGAGGGGACGACGATGCTTGCGGCGTTGAGCCGCAAGCACATCGCCAGAGCGGGCCGGCTTGGGAGCGGCCCGGCGCTCGACCCGCAGATCTTGCAAACGAGCCCAAGCGCCAGCGGCGTCCTACAAAGCGACGCGTTTCGTTTGCCATTCGGCATCCCGGCCTGCCTACACATCTGAAACCCCGTTGAGACCAAAGTTGTTTCATCAACCCCTGTTGATTCCGATGGAGGTTCACCATGACCCAGGTCCAGCTCACTACGCCAACAGCACCCGCTTCGCTGCCGCTTCCTCAGTCCGCGCACAAGGCGACCATCGCCGAAACCCTGCGGGCTGAGCCAGAGCTCACCCATCTGCTGCACTTCGAGCCGCTGACCTACCAGGGCGCCGGCCTGGACATTCCCTGCGACCGCCAGGGCCGCGTCGGCCTTGATGCCCTCGGCGACAAGCTGCGCAACGACTACTTCTTTGCGCGGGCACTGATCGGCCGCCTGTTCGACAAACCGACCGTCAAGCAGGCCCTGCCGGTGATGCATTCCTGAGCAATCAGGCGCCGTCCTACAGCCCCACCCTGGTCTGCCCGACAGCGGGCGCCAAGACCCTCCGCGAGGATTCAGGCCATGTTCACAGACTCACTCTCTGCGCGGACCGTGCCCCATCTGCCGGTCGCCGCCGATCTTGTCGATGCCGATCTCGACGTCTCCCTCAGTACCCCGTCCACGCTGGTCGTTCACGCCAGCCTGGAACTGCAAGGCAGCGAGGCCATGGACCTCGCCCTGGTCATTCCCCGCTCGCGTTGCAATGGCGAGCGCCCGCTTCTCACCGCCCTGCTGGACGCCGTCCAGGCCGCTGTCGCACGCGCGACGCGTGGCGGCACCCTGCACCAGCCCCGCCGGGTGCTGACGCGCGTGGCCGGCCAACCCCATCTGGTCGCGCAGTTCTAAAGGCCTATTTCGAGCGCCCGTCAAACTCCGTGACGGGCACGGCCTTCAGGTCGATGTCCTCCAGGCAGCGGATGTTGATGGCTGCCATCGCCGAGCCGTCCGGCCCCTTGCCTTCGCCATAGGGATGCATGCCACAGGTCGGGCAGAAGCGATGCTGGATGACATGCTTGTTGAAGGTGTAGCTGCTGGCGTTCTGCTCCGGCGTCAGCAGTTTCAATGCGCTGCGCGGCACGAACCAAAGCAGCGATCCCTTGCGCTGGCAGATCGAACAGTTGCAGGACAAGGCGGAGCCGATCTCGCCCTCGACCTCGAACTTGATGTGGCCGCAGTGGCAGCTTCCTTGGTGCGTCATGTCGCGTGTCTCCTTGAGTAGGCGGATGCTGCCAGAAAGCTCGCGAGACCCCATGCGAGAATGCGCGCCGCCTGACCGGTGCCTTTACGGCGCCAACGGTGCTCTCCGTAGTTCAATGGATAGAACGGCCGCCTCCTAAGCGGCAGATACAGGTTCGATTCCTGTCGGAGGGACCACAATGAACAGTCAGAGCCGCTCAGAGCATCCAAAGCGCTTCAGTTCTCATAGGGACGAAGCGCTTTTTTCTTCTCAGAGCCTCTCAGAGTGGCGCCATACATCGTAGGCGAAGCGGACCTGGTCGGGCTCAATGTGGGCGACTACGAGGCCGCAAGCCCCAGTATCTGTTCAATGTGTATCCGTCCCTCCAGGCCGCAACTGGGCAGCCGTATCGCCGGCTGCTTGTGCACGTAACAGACGCACATGACCTGGCGACCGTGCGTCGGGTGCTTGGCGCGCTGAAGGTCGAGTCGTCCCCGGCGCCGTTTCAGGTCCTTTTCACCGTGAAGGCGGTCCAGCAGCGCTAGCTTTCCATGACGGGCGATGGAGAACACGTCGGTAAACTGACCCCCGTTAACGGAGGGCGGCCTCCAACCTGGGCCATGACAGCGTTCAATCCGCAAGTGTTTAAGTGGGCGAGAGAGAGTGCCGGCCTGGGGCTGGAGGAAGCGGCGCGCGCTGTTCACATCGTTCCAGCGTCGCTTGAGGCCATTGAGAAGGGCGACAAGCAGCCGTCGCGGACAAATCTCGCGAACATGGCGAAGGCATACCGACGTTCGCTATTGAGCCTGTACCTTGCGGCACCCCCAAAGATGGGCGACCGCGGCCACGACTTCCGCACCGTTACAGCTGACCGTACTGTCGAAGCCGAAGCCGCCATAGATGCGTTGCTTCGGGATATTCGCGTCCGTCAGGGGCTCGTG
>NZ_JBFUMO010000251.1:0-8040 GCF_054049355.1 Roseateles sp. P5_E11
CGACCGCGCCGTGGCGGCGCAGGGTGTGACCGAAGACGAGGTGCTGCGACTGGCGGCCAGCCTGGACCAGGGCAGTGAGCATCCGCTCGCGCAGGCCATCGTGGATGCGGCGCGCGCCCGCAAGCTCGCGCTGTCGCCTGCGGTGGACTTCGAGTCCTCCACGGGCATTGGTGTCAGAGGTGTCGTCGAGGGCCAGAAACTTGCATTCGGCAACGCGGCGCTGATGGCGCAGGACGGCGTGGACGTGTCGCTGTTGCGTGCGGCCGGCGAGGACCTTCGCCTGCAAGGCAGCAGCGTGATGTTCCTGGCTCAACAGGGGCGCCTGATGGGCATCCTGGCCGTGTCAGACCCCATCAAGGCGAGCACGCCCGAGGCGGTCCAGAGCCTGCATGACGCGGGGATGCGCGTGGTGATGGCCACCGGCGATGGCCTGACCACCGCGCAGTCCGTCGCAAAGCAGTTGGGCATTGACGAGGTCCATGGCGAGGTCAAGCCGGCCGACAAACTCGCGCTTGTTGAACGGCTGCAGCGCGAGGGCCGCGTCGTGGGCATGGCGGGCGACGGCATCAATGACGCGCCGGCCCTTGCCAAAGCCGATGTCGGCGTGGCCATGGGGACCGGTACCGATGTGGCGATGAACAGCGCCCAGGTGACGCTCGTCAAGGGCGACCTGCGCGGCATTGCCCGGGCGCGAGGCATCTCCCAGGCCACCATCGCCAACATGCGACAGAACCTCGTGTTCGCCTTCGTCTACAACGCACTCGGCGTGCCGCTGGCGGCCGRCGCACTCTATCCGTTCACCGGGTGGCTTCTGTCGCCCATGATTGCGGCGCTCGCGATGAGCCTGTCGTCGGTCAGCGTGGTTTTCAATTCTCTGCGGCTGCGGGGCCCGCAGTGAGCGGCCCCCGGCCTGGGAACTGCTGATTCGGCCAGTCACGATGGGCCAGGCTGAGTGCCGGCCGGCACCGTTGACTTCCCGGATTCGCCGGCACGACCCTATTTACTGCGACCAGGTGAAGCGCGCGCCGTCGCTGTTGTCCGGCATGGGGCCAGGACTGTCGGCGCGGATATCCCCGGTCTTCGGATCGATGCGCAGGAAGCGGTTGGTGGCCAATGACATCAGCACCAGTTCGCCCGTCGGGGTTTCAATCCATTGGAAGCTTTGCGCCGTGCCCGGCTGGCCGGCCACCAGCGTCACCCCACCGTCCTCGCCGACCGTGACATAGCGTCGGCCCGTGCGCAGGGCGACGCGGCCCAAGCGGCGGTCGACGATCTCGAACCGCGTCGGGACACCCGAAGCCAAGCGTCCATGGTCTGCCGCCAGTCCGGTCGTCGCGTGAAACGACGCCAGCCGGATCGATCGGCCATAGGGAATGGGCCGCATCAGGCCGCGGGTATGCGGCTGATGGACGTCGATGCTGTCGAAATCTGCGACACCGCCCTCGGCGCCGGTCGTGTTGTAGTTGAACAAGCTATAGCGAACACCTTGGAAGGTGAAGGTCTGGTAGAGCAGCACGACCTCGTTGCCGATGGGCGTGAAGGTGTTGCCGTCGACCGAATAGCTGAAGCGCGCCCGTTCGGTGAGGAAGTCGCAGTCGGCCCGCAACCAGATGCGCGTTCCGGTCATCTTCACCCGCACCCGCTGATCCAGGCGCTGGTCGTAAAAGACGACATTGAGTTCGTCGGCGAGTTTCTCGACGCCCAAGGTCGCATAAGGGAGATTGAGTAGACCCAGGCCGGCCGTGTCGCCTGGCTTCAGCTTCGACACATCGAGCAGGACGGTTGGCGTGGACATTGGCCCGATCGCTCGCTGCGTCAGCGTGTTGCGCGCGTCGTAGAACGAGGTCGCCGGCAGGGCATGCAGCCGCAGGAAACCCGGCCGCTCTGACAACGACCACTTGTCGTCGACCGGGACGTGGTTCCACTGCCACAGGGGTTGGAGCTGCGGCGCCGAAAAATCATCGCTGCGCTGAAAGGGCACACGCACCGGCTGCGGCGTGGCAGTCTTGGGCTTCACCCACGTCCGCGGCGTGCGCGTCAGGTTGCCCGGCAGGCCAAAGTAGGGCCAGCCGTCCTTCCAGGTGATCGGAGACAGGCTGAGCAGGCGACCGACGGAGTTGAAGTCCATCATTGAAAAGCCCCACCACTCGCCCGCAGGCGTCTGGATGATGCCGCCCTGGTGCAACGCCAGGCTGTGGTTGGCGGCGGGGTCAGGCCCCCAGGTCTCGAACGGCGGCTGGCGCGTGCCCAGGCGCAAGCTTGAGGCCATGCCGAAGTCCTCATGCAAGCTGATCGATTGATGGACCTCGTAGGGGCCCAGCACATGATCCGCTCGCGCCGCCGGCATGCGAAAACCGCCCGCGTAGTTGGCGCTGATGATGTAGTACTTGCCGTCGATCTTGTAGAAGTGCGCGCCCTCGCCCATGCCGGCGTCCTTGGTGAACAAGACGCGCTCGGTGCCCGGCACGATGTCGGTCAGGTCGTCCGTCAGTTGGGCCAGGCGCATCGTCTGGTGATCCCAGACGACATAGGCCTTGCCGTCGTCGAACAGCACGGACAGGTCGTGGAAGCTGCGCTTCATCGGCGTGCGCGTCCACGGCCCCTTCGGATCGGTGGCCGTGAACATCTGGGTCACCTGGCCGTTGACGTTGGCAAAGATGTAGAACTTGCCTTCGTGATAGCGGAAGGACGGCGCCCAGATACCCAGGCCATAGATGTGGTTGCCCCCCTCCAGCCGGAAGGCCGGGCCGAGGTCGAGCTTGTCCATCGCGTAGGCAACGAACTCCCAGTTGACGAGGTCCTTCGAGCGCAGGATCGGCACGCCCGGCATGGTGTGCATGGTGGTGCCGGTCAGGTAGAACCAGTCACCGACGCGGATCAGGTCCGGATCTGAAAACTCGTCATAGAACAAGGGATTGGTGAAGGTGCCGTCGCCGTTGTCCGGCGTCCAAGTGGCGGTCGACAAGCCCTTGGACGCGCTCGCCGCTGGCCCCCCGCCCTTCAACGCAGATGCCGGCGCCGCGCAGGGCAACAGCGTCAAGGCGATGCATGACAGCAGCCCGGATATGAAAACTACGGGCGATCTCGACCCATGCCACATGACGCTTCACCTTTCAGATTGCCCAGTTCGAACTGCCGCTGGCGGGCACGCAGCGGGCGATTGTCGACAGACTTTGGTATGACCAAATTGAAGTTTACGCATAAACTGGTCAGACCCTTTTCGGGTTTGGCCTCCCACGTCGTCATCCAAGCCTTCGGCTGTGCTTAGACCGGGTTGGGCGATTCCAGGTCTCTCAAAACCACTCCGGGTAACGCCCGCAACAACCTCTTGAAGGTTCACGCCCAGCCATGCGCCTCCCCAGCCTCCTGCACCGCATCGCCCTTTGCTGCGCCGCCCTCGCCTGCGGGGCCGCGCCGGCTGCCGAACCGGCGCCCGGCGCCAATCCGGTGCTGCGTGACCGCTTCACCGCCGACCCTGCACCGCTGGTCGTGGGCGACACGGTCTATCTCTACGTCGGCCGTGACGAGGCCAAGGGCGACGAGTTCTTCCGCATGAACGAGTGGCTGGCCTATTCCTCCAAGGACCTGCGCCACTGGACCGCCCACGGCGCCTTCATGAAGCCTACCGACTTCAAGTGGGCGGTGGGTGACGCCTGGGCCGCGCAGGTGGTGCAGCGCAATGGCCGCTTCTACTTTTACGCCACCGTGCAGCACAACGACACGCAGCCGGGCAAGGCCATCGGCGTGGCGGTGGCCGACAACCCGCTGGGCCCGTTCAAGGATGCGCGCGGCTCGGCGCTGATCACCGATGCCACGACGCCGGCCCCCTACGGCTGGARCGACATCGACCCCACCGTCTTCATCGACGACGACGGCACTGCCTGGCTGGCCTGGGGCAACCCGGTGCTCTACCTGGCCAAGCTCAAGTCGAACATGACCGAGCTGGACGGGCCCATCGAGAAGATCGCGTTGCCCAACTACACCGAGGGGCCGTGGCTGTCCAAGCGCAAGGGGATGTACTACATGACTTACGCGTCCATGGCGCACCAGGGGCTCGCCGAGCATCTGTCCTATGCCACCGCGCCCAGCCCGCGCGGGCCCTGGACCTACCAGGGCACGCTGACCGGCACTGCCAAAAACAGCTACACCATCCACGCTGGCGTCATCGACGACTTCAAGGGACAGTCCTACTTGGTCTATCACAACGGCGCGCTGACCCTGCCGGATGGGGAGACCGGCGCCGGCGCCCGCCGCTCCGTCACGATGGAATACCTCTACTACGACGCCGACGGCCGCATGTGGCCCGTGACGCAGACCGAGGCCGGCATCAGTGCGCCGCCCAAGCCGCCCACCGGCAAGGTGCCCGCGCTGGCGGACCCGGGCCGCTCCGACCCCCGCGTGGCCGTCCAGCAGTTTGCCCAGGGCTATCCCGAAACCTGGCCTGGCAGCCCGGCGCTGGCCTCCGTCACCCGGCCTTTCGAGCAGGCCCCTGAACCGGTGGGCTTCCATCGCGACGGCGGCGGCGCCAGCCGCCTGGTGCAGACCTTCGTGCCGCGCGCCGACATCGCACTGGGCCGGCTCAGCCTGTACGCCGGCGACGGCCACGGCACGGATGCCACGCGCAGCTTGCGCCTGTCGCTGCGCGACGTGGAGGCCGGCACCGAACTGCTCGGCGCGGGCGAGGGCCTGGCCATCGCCTACCGGCCGCAAGGAGCAGGGCTGCTGAGCTTTGACTTCAGCGCCCATCCGCTGGTCGTGCTGAAGTCCGGCCGCCGCTATGCGCTGGCGCTGCAGGGCCAGAAGGATGCGCTGACGATCAATCTGCGCGCCAGCCGCAGCGACGTCTATGCCGGCGGCGAGGCCAGCCTCGACGACCGGCCGTTGAAGGACCGTGAGGGCCGACCCATGGACTTCGCGTTCGCGCTCTACGCGCGCTAGCCATGCGGAGCTGGCCCCAGGCCGCTGGGTTCGCCATCGGCGGGTCGGACATGGCAACCGTATCAATATGAAAACTCAGAAGATCACCTGCAAGGTATCGACCGCCGGTGTCGYCCGGGGCGACGGGGTCCCGGCGGATCAACTACGACGGCACCTGCTGCAAGCCATCGCCGTTGCGCCGCTGCTGCTTGGCATGCCAGCCGAGGCCGAAGAGAGAGACAGTGAGAGCGAAACCGCGCAGCCTTTCCCCTTGTCGGATGTGCGGCTGCTCGACGGTCCTTTTCGCAAGTCCCAGAGCCTCAACGCGCTCTACCTCGAGTCGCTCAACTGCGACCGCTTGCTGCACAACTTCCGGAAAAATGCGGGACTCGCTCCGAAGGCGCCGGTGTACGGCGGATGGGAGGCGGAAGGGCTTTGCCCGGGCCACACCCTGGGCCATTTTTTGAGCGCCTGCTCAATGTTGTGGGCATCCACCGGACGGGAGGGGCTGCGCGCCAGGATCGACTACGTCGTCAGTGAGCTGCAGGCCTGCCAGGCAGCGGCGCCCGGCGGCCTGGTGTGCGGCTTCCCCGATGGCGATACGCAACTGCGCAATTGCCTGGCAGGCCGCCCTGTCGTTGGAGTGCCCTGGTACACCCTGCACAAGTTGATGGCCGGTCTGCGCGACGCGTATCTGCACCGGGGGAACACCCAGGCGCTCGCGGTCCTGGTGCGTATCGGCGACTGGGTCGACGAGGCCGCGCGGCCGGTCGACGAGCCGCGCTTTCAAAAAATGCTCGATCTGGAGCACGGCGGCATGGCCGAAGTGCTGGCGGACCTGCACGCGCTGACCGGGGAGGCGCGCTACCTGCGCCTGGCTGAGCGCTTCAGCCACCGGGCCCTGCTCACGCCGCTTGCCGAAGGGCGCGACACCCTCGACGGCTTGCACGCCAACACGCAGATTCCCAAGGTGATCGGCTTCGCCCGGCTGCACGGACTCACGGGACAGGCGCATTACCGGCAGGCCGCGCGCTACTTCTGGCGCACGGTAGTCGAGCAGCGCTCGTTTGCGACGGGGGGGCATGGCGACAACGAGCATTTCTTTCCGCCYGCCGAATTCGAGAAGCATCTGGCCTCGGCCTCGACCATGGAAACCTGTTGCACCTACAACATGCTGCGTCTGACGCAAGCCTTGTTCGCCGCGCAACCATCGGCCGCTTACGCCGACTATTACGAACGTGCCTTGTTCAACGGCATCCTCGCCTCCCAGGACCCGGACAGTGGCATGTTCACCTACTTCCAAGCCACCCGGCGCACCTATCCGAAGCTCTACTGCACGCATGAGCATTCGTTCTTCTGCTGCACCGGCACGGGGATGGAAAGTCACGCCAAGCACGGCGATTCCATCTATTTCCACCGTCGGGAAGTGCTGTATGTGAATCAATACATTGCGTCGGATCTGCATTGGGCCGACCAGGGTGTGCATCTGCGCCAGACGACCACGTTTCCCGAGCGCGGCGCCAGCCGCCTGACGCTACGGCTGGAGCGGCCCACAAAGCTTGTCCTCAAGCTGCGCCACCCGGGCTGGTGCCGGCAGCTGAGCGTGCGCCTGAACGGCCGCCAACTCATGGCCAGCGACAAGGCCGGGCGCTACGTGGAGCTCGCGCGCACCTGGCGCAACGGCGACGTCCTGGATATCGACCTGCCGATGCATGTGCATCTGGCACCGTTGCCGAACGCGCCCCAGATTGCGGCGCTCATGTACGGCCCCCTGGTGCTGGCCGCGCGCGTCGCCGGCCCCGCCATGGCGCCCGGTGCCGATTTGGTGGCATGGAACGTGTCGTATGGCAAGACGTTCAAGGAGCCGCTGGAGATCCTCCCGCTACCCCTGCCTGGCACCGGCCTTGATGGGGCGGTCCGGCGCGGTACTGGCCCGCTGATGTTCCATCTGAGCGGGCCGGGCCTTGGGGAGGAGTACGAACTGCTGCCGTTCCACAGAATCGCGCACGGCTACTACAACTTGTACTGGCGAAGCCCGCAGTGATGACCTCCATAGACAAGAACTTGGACCAACCCTGACAACCTGACCCCACCCCATGAGCCGACCGTTTTCTTCCCTCCTGCTGGCCCTCGTCCTTGCCTGCATCACGTCTCAGCCCCTTTCAGCGGCACCGGCCCCTAAGGAGATGCAGGTCGATCCTGCTCATAACCCTCTTATCTGGGCCGACGTCCCGGACATCGCCATCATTCGCGTAGGCAAGACCTACTACATGAGCAGCACGACGATGCACATGAGCCCAGGCCTGCCGATCATGAAGTCGACGGACCTGGTCAACTGGACCATGGCCTCGTACGCCTATCAAACCCTTGCCGACAACGACGCCTTGCGCCTCGAAAACGGCAAGAACGCCTACGGTGAAGGCTCCTGGGCCAGCAGCCTGCGTTACCACGACGGCGTGTTCCATGCCTCTACGTTCGCCGCCAACACGGGTCGCACCCACATCTACACCACGCGCGATCCGGAACGCGGCCCGTGGAAGGAGACGAGCTTCGAGCCCTTGCTGGGTGACCACAGTCTGTTCTTCGACGACGACGGTCGCGTCTACATGGTCTACGGGGGCGGCCGAATCATGCTCACCGAGATGAAACCGGATCTCTCCGGCATCAAGCCCGGCGGCGTGAACAAGGTCATCGTCGAAAACGTCAACGCCCTCTTCGGCGCCGACCAGGGCGGGCTCAAGGGCGAAGGCTCGCAGCTTTTCAAGGCCAACGGCCGCTACTACCTGTTCAACATTGCCTCACCCGGCAGCCGTTGGGCACGCACCGTCACCATCCACCGCGCCGACGCCATCKACGGCCCCTACGAAGGTCGCATCGCGCTCGATGACCGCGGTATCGCCCAGGGCGGCCTGATCGACACCCCGGAAGGCAAGTGGTACGCCTATCTCTTCAAGGACAACGCGGCCGTCGGTCGCATCCCCTACCTCGTGCCGGTGACCTGGAAAGACGGCTGGCCCGTGCTCGGCGAAAACGGCAAGGCACCCATGACGCTCGATATCCCCGCCGGCGCACAGGGCGTCTCGGGAGCCTCCGGCATCGTCGCCTCCGACGAATTCGACCGCC
>NZ_JBFUMO010000252.1:0-8027 GCF_054049355.1 Roseateles sp. P5_E11
GATCTGTGGAGTGCTCGGACCATTATGGCGATCTCCGACTCCCTCCAAGCCACCAAAAATCGCATCGCTGCGGCATGTGCCTCGGCCGGCCGCCCACCCCAGGCGGTCCGTCTGCTCGTCGTCAGCAAGACCTTCCCGGCCTACGCCGTGCGCGAGGCCTTTGAGGCCGGCGCCCGCGCCTTCGGGGAGAACTATGTGCAGGAAGGCCTGGCCAAGGTCGGCGAGCTGAGCGATCTGCGCGGCCAGATCGAATGGCATCTGATCGGCCCGCTGCAGTCCAACAAGACCAAGCCCGTGGCCGAACAGTTCGATTGGGTGCACAGCGTGGACCGGCTCAAGATCGCCCAGCGGTTGTCCGAGCAACGGCCGGCCGACCTGGCGCCGCTCAATGTCTGCCTGCAAGTCAACATCAGCGGCGAGGCGAGCAAGAGCGGCCTGCTGCCCGATGACGTGGCGGCGCTGGCTCGCGAGGTCGCAACCTTGCCCCGGCTGCAGCTGCGTGGCCTGATGGCGGTGCCCGAACCCGGCCCCGAAGCGCTGGCGCAGCATCGGGCCATGGCCGCGCTGTTCGAGACGTTGAAGCAGGCCGGCCTGGCCCTGGACACGCTGTCGCTGGGCATGAGCGCAGACCTTGAGGACGCCATCGCGGCCGGCTCGACGATGGTGCGCGTCGGCAGCGCCATTTTCGGAGCGCGGGGGTGAAGGCCGCCTGGCTGCTGACCCTGACCGCGCTCGCGGCCCAGGCCCAGCCCGTCCCTGACACGCTCGCTCAGCGAGCGTTGGCCTGCACCGGCTGCCATGGCAAGGAGGGGCGCGCCGCACCCGACGGCTACTACCCCCGTCTGGCCGGCAAGCCGGCCGGCTATCTCTACAACCAGTTGCTGAACTTCCGCGACGGCCGGCGCGACTACGGTTTGATGAGCGAACTCATCGCGCCACTGTCCGACGCCTATTTGGAGGAGCTGGCCGGTCATTTCGCATCGCTGGACCTGCCCTATGCGCCGCCGCAGAAGTCTGGCCTTGCGGCTACCGAGCTGGCCCGCGCCGAGGCGCTGGTGAGCCGCGGCGACGCCGCCCGCCGCTTGCCGGCCTGCACCGCCTGCCATGGCGAGCGCCTGACGGGGACTCAGCCCGCCATACCCGGTCTGCTCGGTCTGTCGCGCGACTATCTGAACGGCCAGCTCGGCGCCTGGCGCAGCGGACAGCGCCGCGCCCAGGCGCCGGATTGCATGGCGCATATCGCCAAGACCCTGACCGAGCCTGAGATCAACGCGATCACCCAATTCCTCGCCGGCCGGGCCCTGCCGGCCGACCCGCATCCCGCGCCCACCCTGGCTGCCCCGCCGCCGTTGCGCTGCGGCGGCCTGCCGCCATGAAGCGCCTCTTGATCGGCCTCGCGTTGCTGGCCCTGCTGGCCATTGCCACCGCTTTCGGGTTGCTGGCCTGGCAACGCGCCCTGGGCGACGCAACGCCGCCCTCCGCCGCACCCGTCAGCCTGGAACGCGGCGCCTACCTCGCCGCCGTGGGCAATTGCGCCGGCTGCCACACGGCCCGCGGTGGTGAACGCCTGGCCGGAGGCCGGGCGATCCCGACGCCTTTTGGCACCGCCTTCTCATCCAATCTGACGCCCGCCGCCACCGGCCTGGGTGGCTGGAGCAGCAACGACTTCTGGCAGGCGCTGCATTTCGGCCGCAGCCGCGACGGCCGACTGTTGGTGCCGGCTCACCCGATCACCAACACCACCCTCGTCAACCGCGAGGACGCCGACGCCCTGTATGCCTGGCTGCAGGCCCAGCCGCCCGCGGCCGCGCCACGCCGCGAGCATGAGCTGCGCTGGCCTTACGGGAGCCAGCTGGCCGTCGCCGTCTGGCGGACCTTGTACTTCCGGCCCGGGGTCTATCAATCCGACCCGGCCCGGGACGCGGCCTGGAACCGCGGCGCCTATCTCAGCCAGGGCCTGGCCCATTGCAGCGCCTGCCACGCCGGCCGCGATGCCCTGGGTGGCGACCGTGGTGCAGCGGATTTCCGCGGTGGCCTGCTGGCCGGCCTGGGCTGGGTGGCCCCTTCGCTGCATGACCCGGCCGAGGCCGGTGTGCAGCGTTGGCCGACTGAGGTGCTGCAACGCTGGCTGCGCGACGGCAAGGCGCAAGGTCATGTGGCGCTCGGCCCCATGGCCGAGGTCGTCATCGGCAGCACCGCGGCGCTGGACGATGCCGACCTCGCCGCAATGAGCAGTTATCTGCGTGCCTTGCCCGAGCAGGCCGTTGCCCGCTCCGAGCCGGCCGAGCCGGATGCGCGCCGCCGCAAGCGCGGCGCCGGCCTCTACCGCGAGCACTGCGCGGCCTGCCATGGCGAGCAGGGCCAGGGGCGGCGCGACGCGAGCGGTGCCCCCGCCTACCCTGCGCTGGCCGGCAGCCGCCTGGTCACCCAGGCCAGTGCGGCCAACCTGATCCGCCTCATCGAGCGCGGCGGCTTCGCACCGGCGACGCCCGGCAACCCGCGCCCCTACGGCATGCCGCCCTTCGCGGGCGTGCTGGGCGCCGAAGACCTGGCCGCGCTGACCAGCCATCTGCGGGCATCCTTCGGCCACGCTGCAGGTGAAGTCGATGCCGTCGAGGTGCTGAGGCTGCGCGCCGTGGCGGCCCGTTGAACCCACAAGCCCCTGGGCGCGGGGGGCCGACGTGAACGACTTCACGCAAGCCTGCCGCAGGCAGGTAGCAAATGGTCACAGGTCGCGACACACTGCGCGCGGCTCCCGGGTAGGGCCGTCAAAAACAGGGCCGAGAGCCCTACAGTCGTCGTTGAATTCAAGAGCGGCAGCCCGCCGCCGATACCCGATCACCGGACAAGGACCTGAACAGATGAACTTCCTGACGCAATTGCGCATCGGCCATCGGTTGGCCTTGAGCTTTGGCCTGCTCATTTTGCTGCTGGTGGGGATCGGCATTTACGGCGCGAAGAATGCGAACGGCCTGGCCAAGGATCTGGACCGCACCGCCAACTCCAGCCTCTTCAAGATTGGCGCAGCCAACGGTCTGGAAAGCCAGGTCAACATCATTTCCCGCGCCGTGCGTGACTTGCTGCTGCTGGATACCGCTGGTGCCATCAAGAAGCAGAAGAAGGCCGTCACCGACGCGCTTGAAGAAGGCGAAAAGCAGCTCAAGAGCCTGGAAGATGCTGTCTCGGGTGACGGAGAAAAGGCCGCCATCGCCGAGGTGCGGGGTCACAAGGCCAAGTTCCTGGCTGCACTCGAAAAATTCCAGAAGATCCAGACCGACGGCACGCCCGACGAGGCTCGTGAAAGCCTGATAACCGACCTGCGCCCCGCCCAGGCGGCCCTGCAGGAAGGCCTGAAGAAGCTGGTCGACATCCAGTTTGAAAGCGGCAAGGCACTGGCCACGTCCGGTGTCGAACTGGCCCGCTTCTCCGTCTGGGTGACCATCGTCCTGCTGGTCGTGGCCGTGGTCATCGGCATCGGTGGCGGCCTCGTCATCACCCGTTCCATCGTCGCCCCGGCCCGCAAGGCCCAGCTGGCCGCCGAGGCCATTGCCGCCGGTGATCTGACGCAGGACATCCAGGTCGAAGGCCGCGACGAACTCAGCCAGATGCTGCAGGCCATGAAGGACATGCAGCAGGCTCTCTCGGGCGTTGTGCGCGATGTGTCCACCGCCGCCAGCGAGGTGGCCCAGAACTCCGGCTCCATTGCCGACAGCAATTCCAATCTGGCCGAGCGCACCACGCGTTCCGCCGCCAGCCTGCAGAACACCGCCGCTTCGGTGGAAGAGATCGCCTCCACGCTCAAGGGCGCCAGCGATCTGACCCGCCGCGCGGCTGGCATCGCCGTGACGGCCCGCCAGGCCGCCAGCAATGGTGGCGCCGTCGTCTCCAAGGTCGTCGAGACCATGGAAGAGATCAGCGCCAGCTCCAAGAAGATCGGCGACATCATCGGCGTCATCGACGGCATCGCCTTCCAGACCAACATCCTGGCCCTGAACGCGGCCGTGGAGGCCGCCCGGGCCGGCGAACATGGCCGCGGCTTCGCCGTGGTGGCCGCCGAAGTGCGTGCGCTGGCTCAGCGCTCGGCCGGCGCCGCCAAGGAAATCAAGGTGCTGATCCAGGAATCGACCGTCAAGGTCGAAAACGGCACCACGCTGGTCAACAACGCCGGCGTCACCATCCGCAGCGTCGTCGACGAAGTCAACAACATGGGTCAGTTGATCGAGGAAATCTCGCACTCGGCCCAGGAGCAGGCCACGGGCGTCGGCGTCGTCAACGGCGCCATGAACGAGCTCGACAAGGCCACGCAGCAAAACACCAGCCTGGTCGGCGATCTCAGCCGCTCGGCGGACGCCCTGCGCGACAGCTCGACGCGGCTGATCGAGGCGGTCGGCTTCTTCCGCGCCGCCTGACCCCATCAATTACTTTCCGAGGCTCGCCATGTCATTCCTGCGTTCCGCCACCATCCTGGCCGCCAGCCTGATGCTGGCCCTGGCCGCTCAGGCCGCACCCAAGGTCGTCAAGAAGGTGCCGCCTGAGTTCCCAGCCGAGGCCTCCAAGAAGGGCATCTCCACCGGCTCGGTCAAGGCCAAGATGACCATCGAAGCCGACGGCAAGGTCAGCGACGTCGAGATCGTCGAAGCCGAACCCAAGCGGGTCTTCGACCGCGCCGTGAAGGCGGCGCTGATGGAGTGGAAGTTCGAGCCCGGCGAAAAGGCCACTCACGAAGTCAAGCTCGTCTTCAAGAACGAGGACTGAAACCCGACCGAGCACAGTGCCTGCGCACTGTGCGACGCGGGTTTCAGGACAGCCGGCATGCAGGCCGGCTGGCATGAGCAGCGCCCGAGAGCCGCGCCTCAGCGCTTCATCACCGGCAACTCGCCGGTCCGGTCCGCGGGCTGCCACCAGTGCACCCCACCCGCCACCAGCATCACCGTGACCACGGCGCCCCCGGCCAGCAAGCCCAGGCGCCGTTTCTTTTGGGCCTGACGGGCGCGGACGCGGGTGCCGCCCGCCGATGCGCGCAGCGCCGGGCTGAGATGGGCCTGCGACAGCCGCTTCAGATTCACCGCCTGCTTGCGGCCGTCACGGCTCGTGACAATTTCAAAGCTCAGCGGCTCGTCCATCCGAGGACCCTCGCCGTCTGTCGGGAACGCGGCCAAGCCGACGAAGACTTCCTCTCCCCCGCCAGAGGGCCGGATGGTGCCGTAGCCGGCATCCTGGTTCCACGCGCTCAGTACGCCTTCGAATCTCATATTCACCTCAACGACTACCCCCAGATCTTGGGGGATGCGGCGCAGATCGCCGCAACCGGATGTAAGCCACCGACAATCCGCCCTCCCAAATTCCCACCTCCCCTGCGCATGCCCATCAACTGGTTCCCCGGCCACATGAATTCCACCCGTCAGGCGATCAAGGATCGCGTGAAGGCGGGGCTGGACGTGGTCATTGAACTGCTCGACGCGCGCCTGCCCGGCTCAAGCAGCAACCCGCTGCTGGCTGCACTGACGACGGGCCGGCCGTCGCTGAAGGTACTGAACAAGCAGGACCTGGCCGACCCGGCCCAGACCGCCGCCTGGCTGGACTACTACAACGCCCAGCCGCACACCCGCGCCATCCCGCTGGATGCCGGCGACAAGGCGCCGGCGCGCGCCCTCATCAAGGCCTGYCGCGAGCTCGCACCGCTGCGCGGCGACATGCACAAGCCGCTGCGCGTGCTGATCTGCGGCATTCCCAACGTTGGCAAGAGCACGCTGATCAACACCCTGGTCGGCAAGCGCGCCGCCAAGACGGGCGACGAGCCAGGCATCACCAAGATCGAGCAGAAGTTCGTGCTGGAGAACGGCTTCTACCTGTTCGACACGCCGGGCATGCTGTGGCCGCGCATCGCCATCGAGCAGAGCGGCTACAACCTGGCCGCCAGCGGCGCCATCGGCCGCAATGCCTTCGACGAGGAGGAGGTGGCGCTGGAGCTGATTGCCGTGCTCAAGCGCCACTACCCCGAGCGCCTGCAGCAGCGCTACGGCCTCACCGAGCTTGGCGCCGACGACGCCGTGCTGGAGGCCATCGGCACCAAACGCGGCGCCAAGGTGCGCGGCGGCGGCGTGCTGATGCACAAGGCCGCCGAAGCGTTGCTGATGGACTTCCGCGGCGGGGCGCTGGGCTGCATCACGCTGGAAACCCCTGACGAGATGACGGCCTGGCGCCGGGCCGCTGCAGAGGAGGAAGAGCGCAAGGCCGCCGAGGCAGAGGCCGCGCGTCTGGCCGACAAGGAACGCCGCAGCGGCAAGCGAAAGTCGTCCAGCGGGGACGCGGAAACAAGCGCGTAAATTCCCGGCCTTGACCGTCTCACCGGCGCGCCTATGCTGGGCCGCCCGGAACGACACGAGACATCATGAGCCGACTCTCCCTGCTCGACCTCGCCTTCTTCATCGCCGAAAGCGAGGCCAGTCCCAAGCATGTGGCGGGCCTGCACATCCACCAGATTCCCAAGGGTGGCGGCGCCAACTTCGCCAAGCAGCTCTATGAGGAGTTCCTGACCCACACCGACGTGCAGGCGCCCTTCGATGCCGTCATCAACTTCGTCTCGCCCACGCTGATGCCGAGCTGGAGCACGGCCGAATCGGTGGACCTGGCGCAACACGTCTTCTTCCACAAGCTCAAGGCCGGCCAGAACGACCGCGAGGCCCTCTATGCCTTTGCCGCGGAGTTGCACGAACCGGTGCTGGACCGCAGCCGGCCGCTGTGGGAGGTGCATGTCATCGCCGGTCTGTGGGACAAGCAATTCGCCATCTACTACAAGATGCACCATGCCGTGGCCGACGGCATCACGATGACGCGCTGGGGCGTCGAGTCCCTGCGCGCGACGCCCGACGACGACACCGTCACGCCGGTCTGGATCTTGTCGCACGCGCGCCGCGCCAGCGGCCTGTCGCGCAAGAAGCGGCTGGATCAGGCCGTCGCCGGCACCGTCTGGAAGCAGCTCACCGCCAACAGCAAGCGCGCCGTCGGCATCGGCCGGCTCACGGCCATGCTGGCGCTGGAAGCCATCAAGCTGACCAAGAACGCCATCGCCCTGCCCTTCATGGCCAGCCGCGGTACACCCTTCACCGGCAATGCCACGCCAGGCCGCCAGTTCGCCACCGCCGCCGTGCCCATGGCCCGCATCGAYGCCATCCGCAAGGTGTCGCGCGCCACGCTCAACCACGTGGCCCTGACCTGCCTGGACGGCGCCATGCACCGCTACCTGGCCGACGAGGGCATCGAGCTGGACCGGCCCATCACCATACAGATGCCGGTCAACCTGCGCCGCGAAGGCGAGAAGAGCGGCGGCAACAAGATCGGCATCATCCTGGTCGACCTGTCGCCGCCCACCGATGACGCCTATGTGCGGCTGCRCAATGTCGGCTATTCGCTGCGCAATGTGCGCACGATGATCGACGCCGTCGCGCCCGAGGCGGTCGAGACCTACACCATCCTGACCGGCCTGCTCGGCCAGATCGCCGGCATGCTCAAGCTGGCCGATGTCGTCACGCCCATGGGCAACACGCTGGTGTCCAACGTGCCCGGGCCGGCCGAGCGCCTGTACATCAAGGGCGCACCGTTGCTGGAGATGCACCCCATGTCGACACTGCCGGCCACCCATCTGCTCAACATCACGTTGTTCAGCTATGCCGGCACTCTTTACTTCGGCCTGATTGCAACCGACGCCCTGCCCAACCTGGGCCGGCTGGCGGCCTATGTGGAGGAAGAGATCGCGACGCTGGAAGAAGCCGTCGGCATTTCATGAGTCTTCCGCTCTTCCCCTCGAACTGGATGACCGAGGAGCACCACCTGCTTCAGGACAGCGCCGCGCGCTTCTTCAGCGAGCGCTGGGTGCCGCGCGCCGCAGCCTGGCGCGCAGCCGGCCTGATGGAACGCGACACCTGGCGCGAAGCCGGCACCCAGGGCCTGCTGTGCGCGGCCATGCCGGAAGCCTTCGGCGGTAGCGGCGGCGACTTCGGCCATGAGGCCGTCATCGTCATGGCGGC
>NZ_JBFUMO010000253.1:0-8010 GCF_054049355.1 Roseateles sp. P5_E11
GTGGTGTGGCTGAACTGGGCGCTCTCGTTCATCTCGGCGCCCATCAGAAGCTGAAGTCCTTGAGCGCGTCGGGCAGCGGGCCGGCCATCACTTCGGCCTCGTGGGCGGCATGGGCTTCGGCATCCCAGAGCTCGAAGTGGCTGCCCATGCCCAGCAGCATCACGTCGTTCTTCAGCCCGGCGCTCTTGCGCAGTTCGGGCGAGACCAGCACGCGCGACGCCGAATCGATGTCGACGTCCATCGCGTTACCGAGGAAAACACGCTTCCAGCCCGAAGCCGACATCGGCAGGGCGGCGACCTTGTCGCGGAACAGCTCCCAGGTCGGGCGCGGAAACAGCATCAGGCAGCCATCGGGGTGCTTGGTGACGGTCAGGCGCCCCTGGCAGATCAGCTGCAGCACCTCCCGGTGTCGGCTGGGCACACTCAGGCGGCCCTTGGCATCTAAGGCCAAGTTGGAGGCACCCTGAAAGACGATTTCCGACACTTTTCACCACGAAACGACACTTCCTCCCACTTTAAGGGCCAGACCTCACCGGGTCAAGGTTCGGCACAAGTTTTTTCAATGAAATCAAGTACTTAGCAATCGCTGTTAATTTATACAGCGCCAGTAAAAAATCTTGTTCATAAATAAGGACTTGCTTAGATATTGAGAAGTGCTGCTTGAAGTGATGGGCGTTTGCGATGTGGCGTTTGCCCCAAGGTTGAATCGCCCGCCCCAGGGCCACCGTCGCAAGCCATGTCTGACAGGGTTTTGCCGCACAAATCACGGCAAGCCTCGCCGGCTGGCCGCTCAGAATGCACTCGCCCCGGGTGATTTCTGCTGAAATTTCATGCTGTTTCAGCCCCTTCAGCCAAGAACTCAAACCGGGGGCTCCTACCAAATATCAAAACCGAGGCAGCCCCCAATGAATTTCTTGTCCCATATGCGCATCGGACAGCGCCTCGCGGCGGGCTTTGCCGTCGTGATCGCCTGCCTGATGACCATGGCCGGCCTGGGCTATTTCGGCATTCAGACCCTGAACGGCGAGATCAGCCAGTTACTGAGCACCGACTACAAGGCCGTGGCCCTGGCCAACAAGGCCAAGGGCGAATTGGGCGACGCCGTGCGCGGCATGATGACGACGCTCATCATGAGCGGCGAAGAACAGATCAAGAAGGAGCTGGACACGGTTGCCGCCCAGATGGCCGCGCATGAAAAGACCATGGCCGAGCTGGAGCCGCTGCTGACCGATGAAGCCAGCCAGGAGCAGCTCAAGGCGGTCAAGGAAGCCCGCGCCAAGTTCCTGCCGGCCCAGGCGTCGTTCGTGAAGACAGTGGCGTCCGGCGATACCGAAGGCGCGCCGCTGAAGTTCCAGTTCTCGGTGCGCGCGGCCCAGGTCAAGTACATGACCGCGCTGGAGAAGCTGGTCGAGGCTCGCAACGCCGGCATGGATGCGGCCGGTGAGAAGTCCAACCGCGTGGCCAACAAGACAGCCCTGCTGCTGCTCGGCCTGGCCGTGGCCGCCATCGCCGCCAGCGTGCTGACCGGTGTGTTGATCACGCGTGGCATCGTCAACCCGCTGCGCGGCGCGGTCGCTGTGGCACGCAAGGTGGCCTCGGGCAACCTGACCAGCGAGATCGAGGTGCGCAGCCGCGACGAGACCGGCGAGCTGCTGCAGGCCCTGCATGACATGAACGAGAGCCTCAAGGGCATCGTCGGCCGCGTGCGCGAGGGCACCGAGTCCATCGCCTCGGCGTCCAGCGAGATCGCCAGCGGCAATATGGACCTGTCGGTGCGCACCGAGGCCCAGGCCGCATCGCTGGAGCAGACACTGTCGGCCATGAAGACGCTGACCGACGCGGTGCAGCAGAACGCGCAGAACGCCCAACAGGCCAATCAGTTGGCCAAGGCCGCCTCGCAGGTCGCCGGCGAAGGCGGCGCCGTGGTGGCCAAGGTCGTGACGACCATGAGCAGCATCGACGCATCAAGCAAGAAGATCGTCGACATCATCAGCGTCATCGACGGCATCGCCTTTCAGACCAACATCCTGGCCCTGAACGCCGCCGTGGAGGCCGCGCGGGCCGGCGAGCAGGGCCGCGGTTTTGCCGTCGTGGCTGGCGAGGTGCGGTCTCTCGCCGGCCGCAGTGCCGACGCGGCCAAGGAGATCAAGCGCCTCATCAGCGATTCGGTCGAGAAGGTGGCCCAGGGCAGCCAGCTCGTCGCCCAGGCGGGCAACACCATGCAGGGCGTGGTGGCGAGCGTGCAACGCATGACCGACATCATGGGCGAGATCACCCATGCCAGCGCCGAGCAGAGTTCCGGCATCGAGCGCGTCACGCATACCATCCATGACATGGACAAGAGCACGCAGCAGAACGCCGCACTGGTGGAAGAAGCCGCCGCTGCCGCCGACTCGCTGCGCGATCAGGCCCATGGCCTCGAGGAGGTCGTCAGCCTCTTCAAGCTCGAGGCGGCGCGCTGAAGGCGCGATCATCCCCATCCTCAAAAGATCAGGAGACTGCATGAAGACGAACAACGCCAGCCGATGGATTGCCGGCTTGGGCCTCGCCCTCGGCCTGGGCGGCGCGGCGCAAGCCATCGAAGTGGCCGGCCTCAAGTTCGACGACACCGTCAAGGTCGCCGGCAAGGACTTGAAGGTCAACGGAGCCGGTGTGCGCGTGCGCATCGTGGTCAAGGTCTATGCCCTGGTGCTTTACCTGCCCGAGAAGAAGGACACGACGGCCGGCGTGCTGGACACCCAAGGCCCGCGCCGCTTCAGCCTCGGCCTGCTGCGCGAGGTGACCGGTGACGACCTGGGCCAGGCCTTCATGGCTGGCATCACGGCCAACACCGACAAGGCCGAGCGCTCCAAGTTCGTCAACCAGCTGGCCCAGTTCGGCGAGGCCTTCGTCAACATCCCGCAGGGCAAGAAGGGTGACGTCATCACCGTGGACTGGATTCCGGACACCGGCACCGTCATGGCCCTGAACGGCAAGCCCATCGGCGAACCGATGAAGGACGTCAATTTCTACAATGCCATCCTGAAGATCTGGCTGGGCGACAAGCCCGTCGACTCTTCGCTCAAGCCCGCTCTGCTGGGCAAAGGCTGACGCTCGTGCACCACGAAACGCGCCACGTCGCCACGCGTCGTGGCGCGTTTCGCTGTGGACTCGCCAATCTCATGGCAGCATGAGCGCCGCCCGGCCGCCCGAAGGCGCTCAGCTCCCGCTTGGCGGGACAGCGCACCGCGCCAAGGGTGCACCAATGAGTTCATCTTGAGTCGCAAGCCCTCGTCATCGCTCTTTGCCGCCCTGGCTCTTGGCGCCAGCATCGGCCTGCTCCTGCCGGCCCTCATCGTCGGCGGCCTCTTCATCGGCCTGCGCGAGTCCAAGGTCGCCGAGCAGGCGCTGCAGCGCGACCTCGACGCCAAGCTCGACGTGCTGGCCAGCAGCTTGCCCGAGCTGCTGTGGAACCTGGACGCCGTGGCCGCACGGGAGGTGGTGTCGGCCATCGTCAAGTCGCCCGAGGTCGTGCGCGTCAGCGTCAGCGACGCGTCCCAGGGCCTGCCCTTTATCGAGAACCACCTGCCCGAGCGGCGCCTGGGCCAGACGCTGACCGGCGAGCGCGACATCCTGCGCGGCGCGACACGCATCGGCCACATCCAGATCGAGATCGACGACCACCTCAGCACGACGGCCGTGCTGCGCCAGCGCTGGCTCTATGGCGCGACCGTCGGCGGCCAGCTGCTGGCCTCGCTGGCCCTGGTGCTGTGGCTGTTGAACTCGCGCCTGTTCCGCCCGCTGCGCGAGCTGGGCGACTTCGCCAACGACCTCGCCGAGGGCCGCTTCAATGCCAAGCTGGAGCACACCCGCCAGGACGAGATCGGCCTGCTCGGCGGCCACCTCGAGCACATGCGCGACGCACTGCAGCAGCAGTTCGACGCCCAGCGCAATCTCATCGAGCGCCTGCGCGGCATGGCCGAGACGGTGCCCGGCGTCGTCTATCAGCTGCGCTTGGCCGTCAACGGCGAGTTCTCGTTCGCCTATGTCAGCGAGGCGGTGCGCGAATACTTCCTGCTCGGCAGCGCCGAGCTGAGCCGCAGCGCGACGCCCTGGTTCGAGCGCATCCACCCCGACGACCGCGCCGCCGTGCGCGAGAGCCTGCTGGCCTCGGCGCGCAACCTCAGCCCCTGGCAGCAGGAGTTCCGCACGCCGCAGGCGGACGGCAGCGAGCGCTGGATCTACGGCAATGCCATCGCCCAGCGCGAGGCCGACGGCAGCGTGTTGTGGCACGGCTTCCTGACCGACATCTCACGCCAGCGCCGCGACGCGCTGGAGCTGGAGCGCTACCGCCATCATCTCGAGGAACTCGTCGAGGCGCGCACTGCCGAGCTGGCGGAAGCTACGCAGGCCGCCCAGGCCGCGAGCCTGGCCAAGAGCGCCTTCCTGGCCAACATGAGCCACGAGATCCGCACGCCGATGAATGCCATCATCGGCCTGACTTATCTGGCCCAGAGCGACACCATCGAGCCCGAGCAGCAGCAGCGTCTGCAGAAAGTCGCCAATGCGGCCGAGCACCTGCTCAGCGTCATCAACAACGTACTGGATTTCTCCAAGATCGAGGCTGGCAAGGTGAGGCTGGAGCAGCGCGAATTCACGGTCGGCGAGGTGCTGGACAACATCGCCAACATGACGACCCAGGCCGCCGCGGCCAAGCGGCTGCGTGTCGAGACCGACGTTGCGCCGGAGCTGGGCGGCCGCGTGCTGATCGGCGACCCGCAGCGCATCTCCGAGGTGCTGCTGAACTTCGCCGGCAATGCGGTCAAGTTCACCGACAGCGGCTTCGTGCGCCTGGCCGCGCGGCTCGACGAGACCCAGCCAGGCCCGGCGCTGGCACTGCGCTTCGAGGTGCAGGACAGCGGGATCGGCATTGCGAACGATGCGCAGGCGCGGCTGTTCCGCGACTTCGAGCAGGCCGACAGTTCCACGACGCGGCGCTATGGCGGCACCGGCCTGGGCCTGGCAATCTGCCGGCGCCTGGCCCACTTGATGGGCGGCCATGTCGGCGTCGACAGCACCTTGAACCGCGGCAGCACGTTCTGGTTCACCCTGCCCGTCGAGGCCGGCAGCCAGGCGCCGGCCCCGCCGGTAGCGGCCCCACGGCCGCATTCAGCGCGAGAACGGCTTGCCGAGCTGGCACGAGCCCAGCCGCGCCGTCTGCTGCTGGCCGAGGACAACCCCGTCAACCAGGAGGTGGCCGTCGCCCTCATCGGCAGTGCCGGCCTGGCGGTGGATGTCGCTGCCGATGGGCAGCAGGCCGTCGACATGGTCAAGGCCGGTGACTACGCCCTGGTGCTGATGGACGTGCAGATGCCCGTCATGGATGGCCTGGACGCAACGCGCGCCATCCGCCGCCTGCCCCAAGGCGCCGAGCTCCCCATCCTCGCCATGACGGCCAATGCCTTCGATGACGAGCGCCAGCGCTGCCTGGACGCCGGCATGGACGACCACGTCGCCAAGCCGGTCGTCGCCGAGCAGCTGTTCGCGACGCTGCACGACTGGCTGTCTGGGGTGAGACGTGTGACCCCTCGCCCAGTCGCACCCCGCTGAACGCGGCTGCACCTGGTCCGTCCCCCGAGGGGACGGCGATGCTTGCGGCATTGAGCCGCAAGCACATCGCCCAAGCGGGCCGGCTCGGTGAACTGGAGTCGGACACAAGCAGTCCCTGCGGACTGCTTGTGCCTACGGAAGGCCATGRGCCTCTGGCYCATGGCAGGCCCRGCGCTCGGCCCGAAGACCGTTACTGGGATTCTTTGATGAGCCGCCCCGAGCCGGCCTGCAGCGGCCGCGCATTCATCGGGTAGAGCTTGGCGAAGATGCCGAGCTGCTGGGCCGTCATGGTGACGGGCTGGCGCAGCACCATCCACAGCACGCCTTCGCTGCAGGGCGGCGTCGTCAGCGAACCCATGTAGGTGTAGTAGCCGCGCTCGGCGGGCAGCAACTGGTTCAGGTCGATCTGCACCTGGGCTTGCAAGGCCTCGCCCTTTTCCAGTGGCAGGTTGGCCCAGACCGTCTGGATCACCGGCTGGGGCTTGTTGTCGGGCCCGCGCTCCAGCAGCACGGCGACGACGGCGAGCTTGCCTTGCGCATCCTTGTGTACCAAGTGGGCCACCATGTCGGATTGCTTGCCGTTGACGCGCTCTTCGCTCGGGCGGTGGAAGTGGAACTGCACGAGTTCATAGCGCCGGCCCATGACGGTCAGGCCGTTGCCGGCGCCGACATTGACCTGGATGGTGTGGCCGTTGTCCTGCACCGAAAAGCTGCTGGTGCGGTAGTCGAAGCTGATCTTCTCCAACTCGACGGCGATGCCCTCGCGGATGTCGATGGGGCTCTGGCGCGTGCCGACGGCGCACAGCTTGTTCTCCGGCGCCAGCTCGGCCCAGCGCTCGGGGCCGATGTCGCCGGTGTAGCCCCAATGCGTCGGCTTGGCGGCCTCGGCCTTGCCCGGCTTGACGGGTTTGGCCGCCGGCTTGGCGGTGGCCGTGCCCTCGGGCTTGGTGGACAGGCGGTCCGCCAGGCGCTGGCGCAGCACCTCCACGGGTTCCTTGGGTTCCTCTGCCTGCGCAGCCGCACAGGCGGCCAGCAGCGCGGTGATCAGCCAGCGCTTTTTCATCATGTCGGTGATTTCGGCAAGCGGCCGCCAGGCTTGAGTCACGATCAGGCCGCAACGGAGCGCCTGACGCCGTACCAGGCCACCAGGCCGACCATCATCAGCCCCGCCGACGTGAGGGCCAGCGCCACGGTCGAGTGCATGACCAGCGGCACCAGCACACCAGCCACCAGGCCATTGGCCGCCGAGCCGATGCAGGCCTGCAGCGACGAAGCCATGCCGCGGCGCTCGGGCACCTGGTCCAGCACCAGCAGCGTGACGACGGGCACCATCAGCGCCCAACCGAAGGCGAACAGGCCGACCATGGGCAGAGCCCAGAAGGGGCTCAGCGGCGCGAACAGGTTGAGCAGCACGTTGGTGATCGACACGGCCACCATGATGCGAAAGCCCCGCATGATCTGGCGCTTCGGGCCCATCTTGCCCGCCAGCCGGCCGCTGACCGCCGCGCCAGCCATGATGCCGCCGATGGAGCACAGGAAGAACCAGAAAAACTGCTGCGGCGCGAAGTGCAGGTGTTCACCCAGGAACACCGGCGTGGCCAGCACGTAGAGAAACATGCCGTTGAACGGGATGCCGCTGGCCAGCACCAGCATCATGAACTTCGGGCTGCTGCACAGCCGCCAGTACTCGCGCATCAGTGCGCCGACGTGGAAGGGCTGCACCAGGTTCGCGTGCAGCGTCTCGGGCAGCAGCCGCCAGTTGGATACCAGCAGGGCAGCGCCCACGGCGGACAGGAACCAGAAGATGGAGTGCCAGTCGGCGTGCACGAACAGGAAGCCGCCCACCATGGGGGCGATGGCCGGTGCCACACCGAAGAAAAGTGTCACCTGCGACATCACGCGCTGGGCATCCGCCGGTGGGAACATGTCGCGGATGATGGCTCGCGACACGACGATGCCGGCGCCGGCCGACATGCCTTGCACGGTGCGCCAGAACACCAGCTGGCCGATGGAGCCCGCCACTGCGCAGCCGACGCTGGCCGCCGTGAAGACGCCCAGGCCGATCAGCACGACGGGGCGGCGGCCGAAGCAGTCCGACAGCGCGCCGTGGAAGAGGTTCATGAAGGCGAAGCCCAGCAGATAGGCGGACAGCGTCTGCTGCATCTGCACCGGGGTCGCATCCAGCGCCGCGGCAATGCCGGCAAAGGCCGGCAGATAGGTGTCGATGGAGAAGGGGCCCACCATGGCCAAACAGGCCAACAGCACGGACAGGGCCCAGCGAGGCGCACGCCAGAGGCGGCTGGCTTCGGGATTCATGCAAGGCAGTCTATCGAGCCGGGGCCGTTCAGCCGAAAGAAAGAGGCAAGAAAAGAGTGAAGCAAGCCGATAGGCCGGATTCTGTGCGCCGCCCTCCCCTTGCGG
>NZ_JBFUMO010000254.1:0-8005 GCF_054049355.1 Roseateles sp. P5_E11
GCTCGAAGATGGGCGTGCGGATCAGGTGTTCGGCAGTGGCCGTCTGCACGACGGTGTACTTGTCGTCTGCGTGGAAGAACAGCACTTCATCGACGGGAATCTGGTGCATCAGCTCCCCTTGGGCGGCGCGGATATAGCGCAGCCGTGCCGATGCGGCGGTGGGCAGAAGCCGCTTGAGCGTCTCGGCCAGCGCATCGTCGCCAGCCGGCGGTGGCGCCTCCTGGCGCAGACGCGTCACACACGCGGCCAGGCGCTCGGCTTTCAGCGGCTTGAGCAGGTAGTCGACGGCGCGGGCCTCGAAGGCTTCGACAGCGTACTGGTCATAGGCCGTCACGAAGACAACGCGCGTTGCACCCTCAATGCCCTGGGCCACCTCCAGGCCGGTCAGGCCGGGCATCTGGATGTCCAGAAAGGCCAGGTCGGGCTCGAGGTCGGCGATGGCTTCGGCGGCCTCGACGCCGTTGGCGGCGATCCTGACGATCTGCAGCYCGGGCCAGGCCTGGGCAAGCTGGGCCTTCAGGTATTGGGCCAGGTGGGGTTCGTCGTCGGCGATGAGGGCTGTCGTCATGGTGTTCAGGCAGAAAAGGGAATGCAGATGCGGGCGCGGGTGCCGCCGCCTTCGCGGGGTTGAAGTTCGAGCGTGGCGCGCAGGCCCCAGCGGGCTTTGAGCCGCTCGCGGATGTTGTCGAGGGCGACGCCGTTGCCACCTCGCCGTTTCGGGGCGTCCAGCCCCTGGCCATCGTCGTCGACATCGATGACCAGCGTGTCGGCCTCACGCCGCGCGCTGACGACGATCTCGCCGCCGGCGATCTTGGGCTCCAGGCCGTGGTGGATGGCGTTCTCCACCAGCGGCTGCACGAGCAGCGGCGGCAATTCGATGCCGTTCAACTCAGCGGGCAGCTCCAACCGCACGCGCAGCCGCTCGCCCATGCGCAACTGCATCAGCGCGAGGTAGGYGTCGAGCATCGCGAACTCCTGGGCCAGTGTCGTCGTGTCGCCGCGCAACTGGCCCAGGCTGGCGCGCAGGTAATCGGTGAAGCGCTCCAGCATCTGCTTGGCCCGCGTCGGGTCGAAGTCGATCAGGCTTTGCACATTGGCCAGCGTGTTGAACAGGAAATGCGGCTCGATCTGGCCCTGCAGCAGCTTGAGCTGGGCCTCGGTCACCCGGGCCTGCAGCATCTCCTGGCGCCACCGCGCGCGGTAGCGAAAGCTCGCCACGACGGAAATGAACACCGAGATCAGCAGGAACTGGCGCCAGAAACCGAAGCTACCCAGCAGCTGCAACGTGTTGCCGTTGCCCATCCAGATGCGGTCGACCAGCCACATGCCAACGACCACGCCAAGCAGCGCGCAGCTGATGGACAACACAGAGAAGAACAGGCCCGAGCGCCAGTCGCGCCAACCCATGACGGTGTCCAGCCAGCGCTGCGGCGCCAGCCGCTCGAAGGCGCGAAAGATGGAGAAGAAGCCGATCGACACGCACAGGCTGACGAGCATGTTGCCTGGCATCAGGGCCTGCCACCAGAAGAGCGAACCGAGATTGCCCTGTTGCAGGCCGGCCATGACGGAAAAAACGGTGCCGAAACCAAGCGTCCAGATCAGGTAGATCAGCAGCCGAAAGCGCATCCGGTCCGGCCGATGTTTCATCAGCACGCGCTGGTGGCGCAGGGCCTGGGCGAATTCCTCGGTGAATGTCATGGGGCGCGAGTGTAGGAAGCCGCGGCGGCATGCCCCTTGCATGAGTGACGAATCGACAGCCGATGCGACGGATGGTCGGCCACGGGCCGTGCCTACAATCCGGCGCGTTTTCAAAACCCAGTATTCGAGGGCATTTCATGCAGGTTCACGCATCCATCTTCAAGGCCTATGACATCCGTGGCGTCGTCGGCCAGACCTTGAACGAGGAGCTCGCAGAGCACCTGGGTCGTGCCTTCGGCACCGAGGCCAAGGCCCTGGGCGAAAAGGCCGTCGCTGTCGGCCGTGACGGCCGCCTGTCGGGCCCCGGCCTGGTCGCAGCACTCGTGCGCGGCCTGCGCTCCACCGGCCTGGACGTCGTCGACATCGGCGCCGTGACGACGCCGATGCTCTATTACGTCGCTGCCACGCGCGGTGCGCACGGCTGCAACTCCGGCATCATGGTCACGGGCAGCCACAACCCCAAGGACTACAACGGCTTCAAGATGGTGCTCAAGGGCGCCGCCGTCTATGGCGAGCAGATCCAGGGCCTGCGCCAGCGCATCGAGGCCGAGGACTACGCCAAGGGCAAGGGCCGTGTCGGCAAGATCGACATCGTGCCCGAGTACACCCACCGGGTCGTCAATGACTGCAAGCTGGCCCGCCCGATGAAGATCGTCGTCGACAGCGGCAACGGCATCCCCGGCGCCTCGGCCCCGGCCATCCTGCGCGCTCTGGGCTGCGAAGTCATCGACATCTTCTCCAAGGTCGATGGCGACTTCCCCAACCACCATCCGGACCCGAGCCGTCCCGAGAACCTGGAAGACCTGAAGCGCGTCGTCCACGCGACCGGCGCCGAGCTGGGCCTGGCCTTCGACGGCGACGGCGACCGCCTCGGCATCGTCACCAAAGACGGCGAKATGATCATGCCGGACCGCCAGATCATGCTGATCGCGGCCGACATCCTGAAGCGCCAGAAGGGCGCCGAGATCATCTTCGACGTCAAGTGCACGCAGCGCCTGGCACCGTGGATCAAGAAGCACGGCGGCAAGCCGCTGATGTGGATGACCGGCCACTCGCTGGCCAAGGCCAAGCTGAAGGAGACCGGCGCGCCGCTGGCCGGCGAGCTGTCGGGCCACATCTTCTTCGCCGAGCGCTGGTATGGCTTCGACGACGCGATGTACACGGCCGGCCGCATGCTGGAGATCCTGTCGCGGGCCAAGGACCCGAGCGCCGTGCTGCAGGCCCTGCCCAACAGCTTCAACACGCCCGAGATCAACGTGCCCTGCGCCGAAGGCGAGCACCACGAAGTCGTCAAGACGCTGAAGGCCCAGACGACGCTGGCCGACTTCCCCGGTGCGAACGAGCTGATCACCATCGACGGCCTGCGCATCGAGTACGCCGACGGCTTCGGCCTGATCCGCCCGTCCAACACGACGCCCGTGCTGGTGCTGCGCTTCGAAGGCCATACGCCCGAGGCGCTGGAACGCATCCAGCACGACGTGCTGGAGCAACTCAAGCGCGTGAAGCCGGACGCCCAGTTCGCAGCGGGCCACTGATTCCGAAGCGGCCACAGAGCCGCCCAAGACCAATCACAGGGAGAACGACATGCCATTGATCGGAGGCCTGCACATCCTGATCGCGCTGTTCTGCGCGGTCCATGTCGTGCGCAGCGGCCAGCAGCTGTACTGGCTCTTCATCCTGTTCGCCTTCCCATTGCTGGGGAGCGCGGTCTATTTCTTCGCCATCTACCTGCCCAACTCGCGGCTGGACCAAGGCGCACGCAAGGCGGTGTCCGCGGCCGCGCGGGCCCTCGATCCCGGTCGTGAAGTGCGGGAGGCACGCATCGTCTACGACGTGTCGCCCTCGGCCCAGAACCAGATGCGGCTGGCCGAGGCGCTGCTGAATGCCGGCGAGGCCAAGGAGGCCGCCGAGCTGTACGAGGGCGCACTGAAGGGGCCGTTTGCCAGCGACCCCGACCTGCGCTTCGGCGCCGTGCGCGCCCACGTGGAGTGCCAGCGCTTCGACCCGGCGCTGAGCCATCTGCAAGTACTCAAGGCCGAACGGCCCGATTACCGTCCCGACCAGGTCCTGCTGCTGCTTGCACGCTGCTTCGCCGGCACGGGCCGGCAGGCCGAGGCCCGCGAGAACTTCGAAGCAGCAGTGCGCCGGTTCGGCAGCTTCGAGGCCAATGCCGAGTATTCGATCTGGGCCCTGGCCACCGGCGACGCCGCCACGGCTGCCCGCCTGCAGACCGAGATCGATCGCCAGGTCCAGCTCTGGAATCCTGTCAGCCGCGAACTGAATGACCCGGTCATGCGTCGGCTCAAGGCCGCGCACGAGCTGGCACGCAAAGGTGGTTGATGCCTGAGGGCCTCGCGCTGGCCCTGTATGCAACCGCGCTGCGGCTGCTGACGCCCTTTTATCTGCTGCGGCTGTGGCGACGCGGCGCCAAGGAGGCGCTCTACCGGCACGCCCTCGGCGAACGCCTTGGTTTCTACGCAGGCTCGGCCGAACCTGGCCGGCTGTGGATCCATGCCGTGTCACTGGGCGAGACGCGCGCGGCCAGCGCCCTCATCACGGCCCTGCGCGGGCGCGAGCCCGGCCTGCGCCTGCTGCTGACCCATTCCACGGCAACCGGCCGCGAAGCCGGCCAAGCCCTGCTGCGCGAGGGTGATGCCCAGGCCTGGCTGCCCTACGACACACCCGGCGCCGTGCGCCGCTTCCTGCGCCATTGGCAGCCCAAGGTCGGCGTGTTGATGGAAACCGAGGTCTGGCCGACATTGCAGCGTGAAGCCGAAAGGGCCCGGGTGCCCATGGTGCTGGCCAACGCGCGCCTGTCGGAGAAAAGCCTGCGCCAGGGCCGGCGCCTGGCGGCACTGATGCGGCCGGCGGCACGCCGCATGACGCTGGCCCTGGCCCAGACCGAGGCCGACGCCGAACGCATCCGCGCGATGGGCATGGCCCGTGTCGAGGTGGCCGGCAACCTGAAGTACGACATCGCGATGGACCCGGCCCTGATCGCCCGCGGCAAGGCCTGGGCGCAGCGCCTCGGGCGCCCCGTGCTGATGCTGGCTGTCAGCCGCGAGGGCGAGGAAAAAGCGCTGCTCGACGAGTGGGTCAAGCTGCCCGCCCCTCGTCCGCTGCTGGCCATCGTGCCCCGCCACCCGCAGCGTTTCGACGAGATTGCGGCGCTCATTCAGGCTGCCGGCCTGACGCTGGCGCGCCGCAGCCAGTGGGGCGATGAGCCGCCGCCCGAGGCCCTCACCGTCGACGTCTGGCTGGGCGACTCCATGCGCGAGATGCCGCTGTACTACGGCCTGGCCAGCGTCGCGCTGCTCGGCGGCAGTTTCGCGCCGCTGGGCGGCCAGAACCTCATCGAGGCCGCGGCCTGCGGCTGCCCGGTGCTGGCGGGGCCGCACACTTTCAATTTCGCCGAGGCGACCGAGCTGGCCATTGCAGCGGGTGCGGCCAGACGCTGTGCCGATCTGTCCGACGCCGTCGCCCAGGGCCTGACACTTTGTGGGGACACTGTGTCACGGCAGACCATGGCGGCACGGGCGCAAGCCTTCTCCCGGGCGCACCAAGGGGCTGCCGCCCGCATGGCGGCGGCCCTGCTTTCAATCATTCCCTGACGGCCATGACGACCTATTCCGGTGAATGCCTTTGTGGCCGGGTAAAGCTGGCCGCCCGAGGCGAACCGCTGCGCGTGGGCATCTGCCATTGCATGGACTGTCGCAAGGAGAGCGGCTCGGCCTTCACCTTCTACGCCGTCTGGCCAGCCGGCCAGTTCGAGCATGAAGGCGACACCGCCGAGTTCCGCGGCCAGCGCTTCTGCCCTCGCTGCGGCTCGCGGCTGTTTTCCCTCGACGACCAGGAGGCCGAGATCAAGCTCGGCATCCTGTCGCAGGCGCCCACGCCCCTCGTGCCGAGCTACGAGCTCTGGGTCAAGCGCCGCGAGCCCTGGCTTCAGGCCGTCCCGGGCGCCGAGCAGTTCGACGAGAACAGGGGCTGAGCCCCGGGATCAACTGCCCTGGGTCCAGCCGCCGCCCAGCGCCTTGACGAGTTGCGCCGTCGCCGCCCATTGCGCGCCGCGCAGCTGGGCCAGGGCGCGCTCGGTGGCGAGCGGCGTGCGCTCGGCCTCGGTCACGTCCAGATAGCTGACGGCGCCCTTGTCATAGCGGCTCTTGGCCACGTTCAACGCCTGGCTGCTGGACGCCAGCGTGCGGTTCTGGGCGTCCACGACGGTCGCGCGCCCCTGCAGTTCGGCCAGCGCGTCGTCGACCTCGCGCAAGGCCTGCAGCATGCGGCTGCGGAAGGCGGCGAGAGACTCGTCCACCGAGGCCCTCGCGCCGGCGAGGTTGGCCTTGTTGCGGCCGCCTTCGAAGATGGGCAGCGAGATGCTCGGACCGATGTTGTACAGGCGCGCTGGCGCGGAGATCAGCGAGTCCAACTCCTTGCTCTGGTAGCCGAAGCTGCCGGTCAGGCGGATGGACGGGTAGAAGGCGGCCTCGGCAATGCCGACCTGGGCCGTCGCGGCATGCAGCTGCGCCAGGCTTTGTGCCAGGTCAGGACGGCGTTGCAGCAGCTCGGACGGCAGGCCGGCGCGGATCTGCGGCGGTGCCGCCATCGGTGACGCCCGCAGCTTCAGCTCGGCCGCGGCCTGGCCGGTCAGCGCGGCGATCTGGTTGGCCACCAGCGCCTGGCGGCGCGGCAGGTCGGCCACGTCGGCGTCGGCCGAGGCCAGTTCGGCGCGCACGCGCTCCAGGTCCTGCGTCGTCGAGGAGCCCGCGTCGAAGCGGGTCTGCGCGACCTTGAAGGCGTTGGCGCGGCTGTCGCGCAGGCGTTGCAACGCTGCGGCCTCGTCGGCCAGCGCGCGCCACTGCCAGTAGGCGGCGGCGACGTCGGCGGTCAGCGCGACGCGGGCGGCGGCAGCGTCGAGCGTGGAGGCATCCAGCTGGGCTTGCGAAGCTTCAGCCTGGCGCTTCACGCGGCCCCAGAGGTCCAGCTCCCAGCCGATGGAGGCCTGCACACCGGTCTGGGTGCCGTCGAAGGTGATGGCCTGGCCGCCCAGCACCGGCGTCGTCACCGACTTGGCGGACGTGCGCAGGTTGGTGACGCTGCCGCCGACGTCGACGCGGGGCAGCTCGTCCGCCTTGGTCGCACCGAACACGGCGCGCGCCCGCTCGACCCGCGCCGCCGCGGCGGCCAGCGTCGGGCTGGCCTGCAAGGCCTGGGCTTCGAGCGCATTGAGCTGGGCGTCGCCGAACATCAACCACCAGTCGCGCTGCAGTTCGGCGCCGGCCACGGGTGCGGCGGCACGGTAGGCCGCAGGTGCGTTGGGGGCCGGGGCCTGGTAGTTGGGGCCGAGCGTCGTGCAGGCGGCCAGCGAAGCTGTCAGAAGCAGCGAAAACGAGAACTTTGCATTCATCTCTATCTCCGAACGGGAGTGCATGACCAAGCGGCAGCCGTGGAACCGGCTTTGCCGGGCCACTGGCTGCGCCCCCTTGAGGGGGAGCGCGAAGCGCAACGGGGGTGGGCCATCAATGTGCGGCTTCGGCGGCGCCTGCGCCACCGAGCACCTTCTTGCTCATCCAGACGATGAACACGCAGCTGATCAGCGCGATGCCCAGGATCAGGAAGGCGTCGTTGTAGGCCATGACGAAGCTGTCGCGGCGCACGACGTTGTCCAGGGCCTTGATGGCCATGTCCTGGGCGGTCGCGAGGTCGGCGCCCTTGGACGCAAAGTTCTGTGCCAGCGTGTCCAGGCGAGCCTGCGTGGCGGGGTCGTAAAGGCTGATGGACTCGCCGACGCGGGCGCTGTGCAGGTGCTCGCGGTTGGTCAGCAGCGTGGCCAGCGTGGCGATGCCGACCGAGCCGCCGAGGTTGCGCATCATGTTGAACATGCCCGAGGCGCTGGGCAGCAGGTTGGGCGGGACGCCGTTCACCGCGAAGTTGGTCAGCGTGATCATGATCAGCGGCTGGCCCAGGGCGCGCACGATCTGCGCGAACAGCAGCTCGGGGCCGGCCGTGTCGGCGCTCATGTGGGTGTTCATGAAGCACGACGTGGCGAACAGCGCCAGGCCCACGCTCATCATCACGCGGTTGTCCAGCTTGGTGGACAGCTTGGCCGCGAACGGCATGATGAAGAGCTGCGGCAGGCCCATCCACATGATGACGATGCCGATCTGCATCGGCGTGTAGCTGGCGATCTGGCCCAGGTACAGCGGCAGGATGAAGGCCGAGCCGTAGAGGCCCATGCCGGTCGCAAACGCAATGACGCCGGCGATCAGGAAGCTCGGGCGGCCGAGGATGTGCAGGTCGATGAAGG
>NZ_JBFUMO010000255.1:0-7990 GCF_054049355.1 Roseateles sp. P5_E11
TCGTAGCCCTGTTCGGTCTGCGCGTGGAGTGCGTTCTCGAGCAAGCGCACGTCCCCGAAAATGTCAGTGAGCTGCTTGCTTTGGCCATTGTCAGCAGCCCATTGAATGCGATTGCCGTCGCCATCGCCGTCGTAGTGGACCTTGCTCTGATGCTTGTTGGCGTCGGTGCTGACGGTCAGGCGCCCAAGCAGGTCGTATCCATACTCGGTGAGGGGGCGGATACGGCGGATAAAGCCGTTTTCCATCGTCTCAAACGTCTGGGGGTCCGTCTTCTTGATCAGCTTGCCGAGGGTGTTGTAGACGAACTCGGTTTTCACCGCACTGGCGTCGACAACATACGGGCTGGCGCCCTTGAGGCCGCTGGCGGTACTGTTGTAGAACGCGACCTGGGCCTGGGCGCGCTCCAGCACGCGCTCATCAAATTCCGAGGCGACCTCGCCGAAGGCATTCCAGGTCTGGAAGCGCTTGACCTGGGCGTCCTTGGTGATGGACACCACGTTCTGTTTGATCTCCCAGGGCTTCTCAAAGGAGCCGCCCACCTTCATCACGCCGCGCGTGACGATGTCGTTGCCGGCTTCGTCTTTGACCGGCGTGCCATTCGTGTCCTTGCACAGGGCAAGTTGGATGTTGTAGTTCTCTTCGCCATTGATGGATCGGCCGTCGAAAGGCTTGTCCCAGGTGTACTGGAAGTAGCCCGGTAGCGGCGTGCTGACCCAGGCACCAAGCAAGTCAACCGTCACTGGCAAGCCGGTTGTCGTCGACGTATAGGTCACCCGCATATAGGTGGCATCGCTGCGTCCCGCAGACCCCTTGAAAACGATGGGCTGCAGCGGCACGCGCTCCTGGTAGGACGAGGTGGGCACCACCACGCCCGACTTCACGACCTGGAAGGCGCCACCGCCCTTACTCAGCATGGCGGCGCTGGCGTTCTTTGCTTCGTAGGTGTACTCGTACTCCGCGTAGGGAGCGCCCCCGGCCGGCATCAAGCCAGAGGCGGGCAGTCGCAACCGGTTGCCGTCAATGATCAGGCCATTGCCGCGCGTCACGGTGGTCCAGGCGCTGTTCGAGCCCTTCACGCGGTACTTCAGCGTGAAGTCGGTCGTGTTGGCGGGAGGGGTGAGGGTGAGGTAGTCCGGGATGGAGTCCGGAGTCATCGAGGTTTGCGTGACTCGGCCGTCCTGCTCAACAAAATAAGCGCCAATGCCCTTGGCCACGACACTTTCATTCGCGTCCACCGCCTCGTAGTACATGTACCACCAGCCGGTTTGATTGCTGTAGATCGGCCAGTTGAAACTCCACTGGGAGGCGCCACGCCCTGTCCATGGAGCTAGGTTCTGAAGACTTGGATTCCTAGGGTCACCTCCCGGAATCAGATGCAACAATGAAAGCCGGGTCGCGCCGGGCAAAGTGACCGCCAGCGAAGGCGAATTCACCGGCGTCGCGGTGAGATTCCGCAGCGACGCATAGCCGTTGGCGTAAAGGTCGATCTGACCCGTGTAGTTAGTATTGAGTGCGGTGTAGGACAGCGCGACGGTGCGCATGCCGCTGGAAGGAATGAAATCCTGCAGGCTGATCAGCGTGTCGGCGCCGGTGTCAAAGCGCCGCAGGTCCAGCGGCGGCAACGCTGAATACTGGCCGTTGGCAGGATCCCTGAGTTCGATCGAACCCGAAAGGCTGACGGTGTTCACGCTGAGCTTCACCCAGGGCAGGTACCTGGTCTGCGCAGCGGCCGTGCTTCCTATGTTCTGGGTGCCATCACATCCTGCCTGGCATGTGCCGCTGCCATAGCCCACGGGGTTCTTGCGATCTTGCGTCGTGGTGAATGAGGCGTAGACGGTGTATGTGTAGTTGAGCGAGCGCGTAGTGAACTTGTTCACTCCCAGCGCAGCGCCGTCGAGCTGCGACCAGGGAATGGAAAAGACGGCATTTCCTGGTGTGCCGCTGAGCGTGCCCGTTACCACATAGCCATTCAGCCGCATCTCGACCGTGATGACCGTTTGGCTGCTCAGGCCGGGGGAATAGGCAACCGGTATATCCAGCGACGGGTAAAGCACCGTCATGTCGGACACCTTGTCGCGGTCCAACGCGGCGACGCCGTTCGTCACCGTGTAGGTCAATCGATAGAAGGTCCCGTCTGCCTTTGCGATGACAAGGGCCCACTGTCCATTGGCCCCGCTCCCCGCAGGCAGGGCAGCCGACTTGTTGCCGGTAATGGACACGCCCGTCCAGTCGCCTTGACCCGGCCTGCGGTAGTAGACGGTGCCATTGCCGCTGACCCCAATAAATGCGGAAGTGAAGCTGAGAATCGTCGCACTGGCGTTGCTGTTACCGTCCAGGCTGACTTCGGCCGCACCCGTGTGCACTGCGCCCTCTACCCAGGACCGGCCCATGGTCGCTACACCCGGCGCGGTTGGCATCAGCGTGCTGGCGGTAGCGCCACTGATGGGCGCAGCATAGAAAACGCCGCCTGAGCCCGCGATCTCGGTTGGCAAGATCTTGACCGGATCGGGTTGAGCGACCGTGATTGCACCGTACAGGTCGGTCAGCTGCTTGGTGAAGGCACTCGACAGCGTCGTCTGATCCTTCAGATAGCTGATCTTGATGTCGGCCGTCTTGATCAGCAGGTTGCGATTGTTGTAGGCGCTAAAGCTGTGGATGAGTGTGGCGTCTACCGCCGCCGCATCCAGCGACACGGTACGCAGATCGATGCCCGTGCTCGTGATCTGTCGCGTGGCATTGCCGTTGCGGTCGTAGATATAGAGCTTGGTGACGCCGTCGCCGCTGTTGCTGCGCTCGATCTTGCCAAGCACGTTGTAGTCGATGCGCTCCTGCCAGACGTCCGTAGTGCCCAGCCCCCGGGCCTCAACCTGCCCGAAGGCGTTGTAGCGCGTGCGCCGCACCTCGCCGGTGCCGATGTCGCTGGCCGTGGTTACGCGCCCCAGGGCGTCGTAGACATAGGTCTTGATGACGTTGTGGGTCGCGCCATTCGCGTCGCTCACATTGATCGTGACGCGGCTGGGCTGGCCGTTGGTGCCGATGGCGTAGCTCGTCAGGTTGCCGTTGGCATCGACGATGCCAGTGAGGTCGCCGTTGCGGTGGTCGTAGCGGTACTTGGTAACGCGGTCCTGGGCCGAAGTCTCGCCTAGCTTGACGATGCGGGTGACAGCGCTCAGGCCGTCGTACCGGGTGTCCGTCGTGGGCTGGACATCGGTGCCTCGGTAGTCCTTGAAGACCGGCGCGATGCGCTGGGTCTCGCGGCCCAGCAGATCGAACTTGACGGTGGTCTCGTTCCATCCGGTGCCGCCCGTGCCGGCCCCCACGTACTCGCGCGTCAGGCGCACCGCGTCCAGGCCGTTGTAAAAGTATTGCGTGCGGGCCGTCTGCGAACTGGTGCTGATGTTGCCACTGGCGTCAACGACGCTCGCAGCAACGTCCAGCACGCGCTGCTCGGTGACCCGGCCCAGGCGGTCCAGGTCATATTCCGTCTTGCGGCGGTCGATCGGGCTCAGGTACCCCAGGATGCCCACCGGGTCGCGCAGCGCAGCATTCCTGGCGAAGTCATCCTGGCGCACGTATTGCGTTGAGGTCAAGGCTCCGGCGTAGCGAGTCTGGCTCGTGGCGGCCATGAAGTGGCGGCCATAGTCCCAGGCAGTGGCGTAGCCTTCCTGGTCGATGCTCAGGGTCTGGCGGCCCAGCTTGTCGTAGTACCGGTACACCGAATTGCCGCGCGCATCCGTGTCCTGCACGATGTTGCCGCTGGCGTCGTAGGCCAGCTTGCGCACCTTGACGACACCCGGCGTTTGCAGGGCGGTCGTGAAGTTGCTGTCGTCGCTGCCGGTGGATTCCCAGTAGCGCATGCCGACGACCTGGACTTCGACCATGCGGTTGAGCTGGTCGTACAGGCGCAGCGTGGTGCGGTCCTTGCCAGCAGTCGTGACCGCCGCCGGTGGGGTGCCCGTTGCAGCGGGCATGGTCACGACCTGGGCCAGAGCCGTCTCGGTGAAGACGTTGCCGACCGCGTCCAGCGTGTAGGTGGTGTAGGCGCCGTCCGGCGCGATGCGGGCAACGACGTCGCCGCGCGAGTTGTAGTAGGTGAGACTGCGGCTGCCGGTACCGCTGACGACACCGCTTCCGGACCAGTTGCCGCGCCGCACCACCTCGATGACGCGGCCCAGGCGGTCGTAACCGGTGTAGTCCACCGGCGTGTAGGAGACCGTGCTGCCGTCAGCGTTGACGGCCGTGTAGGCGCGGCCGATGCGGTACACGAGGCGGTTCGCTTCGTCGTAGCGCATTTCCGTGACGCGCTCTTCAGGCAGGCCGACGGCCTCGGTCGCCTTGACGCGGTTGCCGCGACTGTCGTACTCGTAGGCGTTGGTGACCTTGATCGCAACGCCCTGCGCATTCTTGGCCTCAGCGCCCTCCTCGTTGGTCGAGGTTACGGGCAGGGTCTCTTGGGTCAGCCGGCCGAGCTTGTCGTAGCTGTAGCTGGTGACGCCGCCCAGCTTGTTGATCGCCGCGTCGCGTTCGCCGAAGGCGTTGAGCGAGCCGGACGCGCCCTCGGTATAGGTCTCGTTGTCGCTGTTGGCCCATTCGGTCCGCGTCAGCAGCCGGTTGGCCTTGTCGTAGCTGGCGGACGCCACGCTGTCCAGAGCGTCGTTGGCCGCATAGGCCACGGGCTTGCCGGCCACAATCCCTGACACCTTGGCGTCCACGTGCCGGGAACTCTGAAGGTTGCCGAAGGCGTCGTAGGAGTAGACGGTGAGATAGCTTTCAGCGTCGATGCTCTGGACCAGGCGGTTGGCCTTGTCGAAGACCTGGTAGCTCTTGTTGCCACGCGGGTCGGTGATGACCGATGCGTTGCCGAAGGCGTCGTATTCGGTGACGGTAATGACCTGGTTGTAGGTATCCAGGTACTGCTTGAACCGAATCACGCGACCCATCAGGTCGTAGGTGAACTCGGTGGAATAAATATTCTTCAGCGTTTCTTTCGCGCCCTCCGAGACGTCGCTGAGGGCCTCCATATAGCCCAGGCGTTTGCGCTCTGCGCGCTCCCAGGCCGTATCGCCTGTGGTGAGCGGCACGACGCGCGGATCGACGACCCACTGCAAATTGCCGCGTCCGTCGTACCGATACTTCGTCGTGGCCGCAGCAGCGCTGCCCGATGCGACCGTCATCTCGGTGCGCTGGCCTGCAGTGTTGTAGCTGTAGMTGGTGATGGTCTGTTCAGCCAGACCCTCCGCCTGAGTCACGCTCTTGACCCGCCCAGCTTCGTCGTAGGCGGTGACGGTCCTCACGCCATTGTCGGATTCGACGCTGAGGCGGCCGGCCCGGTCGATCTGACGGCCGAAGGTGGCGACACCCGTCCGATTCATGGCCGCGATCGCGCTGGCCGTGGGCGTGCCGCTGAACGAGAGGCGATCAACATACCGCCGAGTGATGACAGTGCCGCTGGCGTCGTCGTAGAGGGTCTCGGTGACGTAGCCTTCGGCATCGACATGGAACTGCTCACGACCGGCGCTGTCGTAGAGGAAGTAGTCAATGCGATCGCTGCTCAGCGCAAGCGTGACGCTGGGGTCAACACCGTCGGCCAGCGGCAAGGTGATTCGGTTGGCGTAGCGGCTTTGCTTGACGACGTGGCCGTTGCGGTCGTACTCGAAGCGGCTGACGGCACCCGTCGCATCGACGCTGTAGGTCAGGCGGCCGATGGCGTCGTAGCGGGCGTAGCTGTGCTGATTGAGCGGTTTTTCGGTAAGGCCAGCTGCCTGCGCGGCCAACGCGTCCACGGTCGCTGCCGTTGGGCTACTGAGCTTGGTTTCGTAGCGCACGGTCTCCACGACCCGGTTGGCCTTGTCGTAGATGCGCCGGCTCACTTCGCCGGCCGCATTCACGCTGTAGGTGAGCCGCCCGTCCTTGTCGTAGACGAAAAGGTTGACAGCCTCTCCACCGTCGATCAATGCATTGATCTTGGTGCTGAGTGCGCTGTCGAGGTCGGTCGCCCATCCCGCGCCCAGGCGGGTGGGCAGTGCAAGCGTGGCCTTGAGCTGGCCCTTGTCGTAGACGTTGCGGGTCACGGCGCCCGTGCCGTCGATGCTGTCCAGCAGCCGGCCCGCGCCGTCATAGCGGTAGCGCCCGACCACTTCGTCCAGCGCGTTGCGCTTCACCAGCACGTGGCCGGCCGCGTCGTACTCGTAGCGGGTGCGCAGCGCGATGCCATTGAGGTCGACGATCTCTTCTGTGCGGTTCCCCAGCGCGTCGTATTTGTAGTCGGTCCGGCGTGCCGCTGCCGTGCCGTCGCCTTCGATGACGGTGAGCACGCGGCTCTGGGCGTCGTAGCTGTAGCTGGTCCTGAGCTTGAGCCGCTTTGCGGCGACTTCAGGCGAGTCAGTGGCGTTGACGGGGTCAATGACGACCTCTTGAAGCTCCCCTTTGGCGTTGAACGATTGCGTCGTGACGGTACCCCGCGGGTCCGTGATCTCGACCCGGCGGCCCTGGCCGTCGTACTTGTAGGTGGTCACAAGCTGCTGCGCCCCGGGGTTCACGGTCTGCGTGAGCATCCGGTCGGCCGCGTCGTAGCTGTAGCCCGTGGTGACGGCGCTGCCGTCGTCGGTCGGCAGCGCCGTACCGTTGGACTTCAGGCCATGGATGACCTGGGTGAGGTTGTCGTTGAGGTCGTAGGTGTTCTTGGTGACATTGCCGGCTGCGTCTGTCGTAGTCAACAGGTTGCCGTGGGTGTCGTAGGCGTAGGTGGTGGTGCCAAAGGCATCCGTGACCTTGTAGACCTGGCCGTGGCGCGTGGTCTCGGTCACCACCTGCACGCCCTCCTCGGTCGTCATCGTCATCGTGCGAGCGACGGCGTCGTAGGTGTAGCTGACCGTGTGGTTGTTGCGATCCTTGCGGCTGACAACGCGCTCCAGCGCGTCGTAGGTGGTGGTGACGTCTCCCGCCGGATCGCTCACCGTCACTTGCCGGCCATTGCCGGTGTCGCGCAGGTATGTGTAGTTGGTGGTCTGGTTGCGCTCGTCGATGCTGTACTGCAGGCGGCCCAGGGCGTCGAAGTAGGCCTGCGTGGCGACGTTGCTCACACCCGTGCCGCTGAACTCACGCCGCACGGCGTCGCCGCGACGGTCGTAGGTGTAGGTCGTGGTCAGGCGCCGCAGGCCTGACGCCGCCGTGCCCGTGTCGGTGATGGTGTTGTCGACCTGGCCGAAGGCGTTGTAGCTGGTGTCAGTCTTGTAGCCCAGCGCGTCGATGGCCTGCTGGATGAGGCCGCGGCGGTTGTAGAGGACGGTTTGCTTGTTGTCCTTGGCCCCGTTGGCCCCGCTGGCCAGCTGCGTCACTTGCTCGGCGAGCGTGGCGGTGGTAGCGCCGCCGGCCAGCCCGTTGGCGATGGCCGTGCCCAGGCGCTGCGCGTGTGTGACCGTGACGGCGAGTTCGTTGAAGTTGCTGTAGATCGTCTCGCTCACCTCGCCGCCGAGCAGGGGGTCGATGAGGATGGCGTATTGCTGGCGACCCTGGGCGTCGTAGTAGTAGACGGTCTTGGTGCCGCGCGCGTCGGTGGTGCTGGTCTTGCGGCCGGCGGCGTCGTAGGTGGCGGTGACGCCCGTCGCATCGCCTTGCAGGCTGGTGGTCTGCACGCGGCCCCAGTCGTCGTAGCCGATGAGCTGGGTGCGGGCGTCGGGCTGGCTTTCGGCCCGCGTGACGCTTTGCAGGCGTTGGAGGTTGTCGTATTGGTAGAGGGTCTGGGTGCCGTCGACTGCCGTCTCGCGCTGGAGCAGGCCGAGGGTGTTGTAGCTGCGGCTGGTCTTGAGGGGGGTGCCGAGGCCTGCGCGCAGGGTGTCGAGGGGCACAGTTGCGCTGCCACTTCCAGAGCGAACGAAGGTGAAGCACGCGGGGCCGTAGACCGGGGTAGGTTGTCCTGTCGGGACGTGTGTTACCGGATCAATGGGCGGGGGCAACACGTTGACTAAAGCGATCCCGATGGGTTTCGCAC
>NZ_JBFUMO010000256.1:0-7982 GCF_054049355.1 Roseateles sp. P5_E11
GCCGACGGGGGAGTGGCTGGGCAAGATGGGTGCCGGGCTGGCGCAGTTCACGAGCCCGACATCTTGGCAGGCTCCCGCGCAATCCGACAGCGGGTCAGGCCCGAGGAAAAGCAACGCTTGTGACCAAGCGCTGCAAACGGCTGCCGATTCACTGGCCCGAGGGCGCCGACGCTGCGGGAACGCTCGTGGCGGGCAGGCTGGCCGCAGGCTTGGGCGGCCCCGACCAGCCGCCATACAGCGGCATCGGCAGGCGCACGGGGCTGATGTCGAGGTAGAGGTTGGTGACCGTGAACTGTTCGCCGCCGAATTCCTCGGTGCTCCAACCCAGCGAGTCCGAGCCCTTGTAGAGCCGGAACAGGAAGCCGAGCTCGGCCAGCGGGTCGTTGGTGCGCGGCAGCACGTCGAAGGCCAGACCCTTGACCTCCTTGCGCACGCTGTCGATGAGGCGTGTCATCGCGTTGGAGATGGTCGAGTCGCCCATCATGTCGAGGTGGAAGACATCGTCGATGTAGCTCGGCTTGAAGTTGGGCGACTCGGCGTCGTGCAACTCGCCGCGCAGCTTGGGCGCCGACGGCGTCGCCGAGCGCGCGCGCAGGTGGTAGCGGTCGCCGTGCTCGAGGTAGGACAGGCGGGCGCCCTGCACGTTGAAAGCGCCCAGCGAGGGATCGCTCTTGGCCTCGGTCAGGTCCACGACCAGGCAGCCGCGGTCGCCGATGACCTCGATCTCGTCGCCGCGGATGATGGCGGCGGTGTTCTCGTCCACGCCCAGGCCGAGCTTGTAGCCCTTGGCCATCATCAGCGGAATCATGCGGCCGAAGCGGCCGCGCTTGAGGAAATGCTGGTCGACGAACAGATGAGGRCCGACGAAGCCCAGCCCGCGATCGATCTGCTTGCCATCCGAAAAGCGGCCCTTGAGGATGTTGATGTTGCTGGGCGGGTCACGGAACATCACGGTGCTCATGATGGCCGCTCCGGCCGAAGTGCCGGCGATGACGCCGCCCTTGCGGTAGACGTCCCAGATCGCCTCCAGCATGGGCGTGCTCTGGCCACCGGGCTGCAGCACATCGACGATGCGCTCCTGCACGCCGCCCGTGAAGAAAATGCCCTTGGCGGCCTTGACCTTGGCGATCAGGGCCGGGTCGCGCACGACCTTGCTCAGGTCCACCCACAGGAACTTGGGCGCCACCGGCAAGGCCTCGGCCACCGCGCCTCGGCGCTGCAGCAGATCCACGATCTGCTTGGCGCTGGCCTCGGGATCCTCACTGGCTGTGCCGAAAACGACGAAGCGCGCGCCCTTGCCGCCGGCCAGTTGAACGATGCGTTGCCAGACCTCTTCGTTGTCGGCCTTCAGCGCGCCGCCGATAGGCACGGCATAGCCGCGGATGGCGGGCTCGGACTCGGGCAGCGGCTRCAGCGCCCCTGAGGCCTGTGCCGGACCGGCTTGAACGGCCGACGCGGCCTTGGCGGGCGCCGGTGCCGCAGCGCGTGGTGCCGATGCCGAGGCCGGCGCCGACGGACGCAGCAGCCTGAAGCCTTGCGGCGCGCTCGCCGCCGGTGCCGTCGCCGGCGGAGCCGCCTGTACGCCCATGGCTGCCGCCATTGCCGCCACACCGGCCCAGATCCATGCCCTCATGCCCACACCCCTCCTTGGTCAGACCGCGCATGATGACAGAGCGCCGATGACCGTTCGCCCCTAATTCGAACGACGAGGACGTGGCGCGCACGAGACGAATCGCCGGCTTGGAGCCCGGCAGCTAGCGCCGCCGTGCCTAGACTCGCCCGAACCACGGAGAGCCGCCCATGAAAACCCCCTGCCCTTCCCGCATTGCCGTCACTGCTGCTGCAGCGGCCCTGCTTGCGCTGAGCTGCGCTGCCCAGGCCCAGTCGACGCTGGAGCGCGTCGAGATCACCGGCACGGCGATCAAGCGCATCGAGGGCGAGACAGCGCTGCCGGTGCAGGTCATCACGCGGGGCGAAATCGACAAGGCCGGCGTGACGACGGCCGCCGAGCTGATCGCCCGCATCAGCGCCAGCGCCAACAACCTGACCGACGGCGGCAGCGTGGCCTATGGCGGCTTCCGGGACCAGATGGGCTTCAACGCCGCCAACCTGCGCGGCCTGGGCGTGTCGTCCACCCTCGTGCTGCTGAACGGCCGGCGCGTGGCCAACTTCGCCTCGCCCGGCGACGCGGCCGGCGTGGACCTGAACAGCATCCCGGCCGCCGCCATCCAGCGCGTCGAGATCCTGCTCGACGGCGCCTCGTCGCTGTACGGCTCGGACGCCATCGGCGGCGTCATCAACTTCATCACCCGCAAGGACTTCTCCGGCATCGAAATCAACGCATTGGCCGGCAGCACCACCGAAGGCCACGGCGCGGCCAAGCGCTCGGCGACCGTGGCCGGTGGCTTCGGCGACTTCGGTCGCGACGGCTTCAATGTCTTCGGTGTACTGGACGTGCAGAAGACCAGCAGCCTGAACGCGTCCAAGCGCCAGTTCATCAAGGACCTGGACATCCCCGGCCGGCTGCCAGACCTGCTGTCCAGCGCGAGCTTCCCCGGCAATATCCGGCTGTCCAACTACCAGCGCGACACGCTGATCGGCGAGGGCTACAGCAGCAACGGCAGCACGGTCATCGACTCCAAGACCGTCAACCCGGCCGCCGCCGCGGGCTGCAACCCGCCCGCCAGCCTCTACCTGCCTGACGGCATTGGTGGCGCGGACGGTTGCACCTTTGACTACATGCGCGATATCGAGCTGTATCCGAAGTCGAAGAAAAGCAGCATCTTCGGCCGCGGCATCTTCAACCTCGGTGGCGGCCACCAGGCCTTTGCCGAGGTGTCGCTGGCAAGGGCTCGCACCCTCTACACCGGCACGCCCAACCGCGTGGACGCCGACATGGACGTTTCGCGCGTGCCGGCCTTTGCAGGCAGCGCGCTGAACAGCCTGGACGCCGACGACGAGGAACGCATCATCACCGTGCGCACCCGCCTGTCCGAAGCCGGCCTGCGCACCAGTGAGCTGGTGTCGACCACCCAGCGGGTCGTGGCCGGCATGACCGGCCTGGTGAGCGGCTGGGACTATGAGTGGGCACTGAACCACAGCACCAGCAAGGTCTCCGACCGGGACTTCCAGGGCTACCTGAACGAGCAGATGATCCTGGACGGCTTCGCGAACGGCACGCTGAATGCCTTTGGCCCCTCCAGCGCCGCCGGCCTGGCGCTGTATGAGAAGTCGCAGATCCGCGGCGAGGTGCGCCACGCCACCGGCAACATGGACAGCCTGGACTTCAAGGCCTCCAAGGCGCTGACGAAGCTGGCGGGCGGCGACCTGGCCGTGGCCATCGGCGGCGAGTACCGGCGCGAGAAGCAGAACTACCACCAGTCCGACGCGCTCAAGCAGGACCTCATCCTCGGCGAGACCACGCAAGGCCCCGACTCCGACTTCGGCAAGTCGCGCAAGGTCGGTGCCGTGTTCGGCGAGCTCAGCGCGCCCATCACCAAGCAGCTGGAGCTGTCGGCCGCGCTGCGCTATGAGCACTACCAGGTCAGCGGCGGCGCAGCCAGCCCCAAGCTGGGCCTGAAATACGTGCCGATGCCGGAGCTGCTGCTGCGCGCCTCCATCGGCAAGGGCTTCCGCGCGCCCAGCCTGTCGGACCTGTACCGCCCCGTCACCGAAGGCAATTCGGCCACGCTGGTGGACCCGGTCTGCCTGGCAGCCGACCCCACCAATACGCCCACCGACTGCTCGGACATCTGGGTCACGCGCAACTTCAGCAATGCCAAGCTCAAGCCCGAGAAGTCGCGCCAGTATTCGCTGGGCATCGTCTTCGAGCCCCGGCGCGGCGTCAGCCTCAATGCCGACTACTGGAACATCGAGAAGACCAACCTGATCAGCACACTGGGCGTGGACGTCATCCTGGGCAACCTGGCCAAGTACGGCAGCCTGGTCCACCGCGATGAAGACGACGCCATCGAGGCCGTCGACCTCTTCAAGGAGAACCGCGGCAAGCAGCGCATCTCCGGCCTGGACCTTGGCGTGAACCTGAGCGGCCTGAAGACCGGCTTCGGGCAGTTCGGCCTGCGCATCAACGGCACGCTGACGCTGAAGTCGCAGCAGCAGACCGGCGACGGCGACCCCTTCGTCAGCAACCTGGGCGTCTTCATCAACGACGGCGTCGTGCAGCGCTGGCGCCACACGGTCAGCCTGGATTGGGAAACTGGCCCCGTGTCTATGACGTTGTCCAACAGCTATCTGCAGGGCTACAACGACCAGCACATCATCGGCAAGCCCGATCRCAAGGTGTCGGCCTATTCGCTGTGGAACATGTCGGCCGGCTGGGAGGCCAGCAAGTCGACCACCCTGCGCGTCGGCGTGCAGAACATGCTCAACAAGGCGCCGCCGTTCTCGCAGCAGGCCTGGTTCTTCCTGTCCGGCTACGACCCGAGCTACACCGACTCGCGCGGGCGCTACATCTACGCCAGCTTGAAGTACGCCTTCAGGTGACGAGGTTTCTCACCCAGTCCGGCAGGGCAATGGCCTTGTCGGTCTGGGCGTCGAACCACAGCGTCGTCGCGCCGCCCTCGGCGCAGATGACGCCGGGTTCGTCGGCGCGCTCCAGCGTGATCCAGGTCTCGAAGCTGGTGCGGCCCGCGTCGCTGACGTAGTGGCTGGCCAGCACCTCGCCCGGGCATTTAAGCTGGCGATAGAAGTTGCAGAAGGCGTTGACGATGACCGGCCCCTGCCCGCCCGGATTGGGCGCGGCGCCGATCTGCGTCAGCCAGTCCACACGCGCGATCTCCAGGTAGCGGAAATACAGCGTGTTGTTGATGTGGCCCATCGCATCCATGTCGCCCCAGCGCATGGGAATGCGCACCTCATAGGTGAGCTTCTTGTCGACCGGGACGAGATACCTCACGGCGTGATGCCGAGGTCAGCGGCGATGCGGTTGACGAGGCTGCGCAGCGCGGCGACCTCGGCGCGCAGCAAGGCGATCTCTTCATCGCGAGGTTGACCCACCGCCGCGGCCTGCTCGAACGACGCCACCGGCCCGCACAGCAGATGCGCCCAGCGCGCCTCGCGGGCGCCGGGCGCCTTGGGCAGCTTGACGGCCATAGGCTGCTCGCGCTCGGCCAGCTCCTCCAGAAAGCCCTCCACCGACGACACATCGGCAAAGCGGTGCAGCCTCTCGGTGTTCTGGCGCAGTTCGGCCGCCGTCTGCGGGCCGCGCAGCATCAGCTGGGTCAGCAGCGCCATCGCTGCACCCGGCACGCCCATGCCGCGCGCGAAGTTGTGCTCATAGCGCACGACGCGGCTACCGCTGACCGTATTGACGAGGTGCAGCGCCTTCAGCTCTTCCACGGTGGCCAGCACCTCGGCCTCGCTGACGTCCATGACCGGGTCGCGCGCCGTCTTCTGGTTGCAGCCCGCGGTCAACGCATTGGCGGACAGCGGATAGCTGTCCGGCACGGTGCTTTCCTTCTCGACAAGAACGGCGAGAACGCGGGCCTCCAGCGGGGTCAGGTCTCGCTTCAACATCAAACTCCGAAGCCGTCGTCGGCCTGGATGACCGCGCCATTGATGAAATGGCTTTCGGTGGCGCACAACATCAGCAGTGACGTATCCAGATCCTTCGGCTGGCCGACGCGCTTCCTGGGCAGCATGTCGACCAGCTTCTTGCCCTGCTCGGTGCCCCAGTGGTGGTGGTTGATCTCGGTGTCGATATAGCCCGGGCAGATGGCGTTCACGTTGATGCCGTAGCGGCCCCACTCCAGCGCCATCGCTCGCGTCATGTGGATGACCGCGGCCTTGCTCATCGCATAGACGCCAATCTGGCCCAGCACACGCAGGCCGGCCATGGACGCGACGTTGACGATGCGCCCACCGATGAAGGTGCCCGGCGCCGAGCCGCGCGCGCGGGCCAGCATGCGCTTGCCCACCTCCTGCGCGACGAAAAAGGCGCCGCGCGTGTTGGTGTCCATCACGTAGTCGTAGTCGTTCTCGGTGACGTCGGTGAGGCGCTGCGTCGTGGACACGCCGGAGTTGTTGATCAGGATGTCCAGCGTGCCGACTTCGGTCTCGGCGTGGGCCACCGCGCTCTTGATGCTGGCCACGTCGGTCACGTCCAGCTGCACCACATGGGCGTCACCGCCATTGCCCTCGATTTCGGCGCGCAGGTCCTTCAGCCGCTCGACTCGCCGGCCCGCCAGCACGACGCAGGCGCCGGCCTGGGACAGGGTCCTGGCGAATTGCGCGCCCAGGCCGCTGGACGCACCGGTGATCAAGGCCACGCGGCCTTCGAGATTGATGGAGTAACTCATGGGACTGCCTTCCGAGTGGGTTGCGTCCATCCTACCGGTCTAGACCGCCCAACCTAAAAAAGCACGATCGTTCGATTCGCAATCCAGCCTCTCTAGAATCGCGCGCAATTCAAAAGCTGACGGAGAACCTGCATGACGTCCGAAGAGATCCTCGCCCAGTTCGGCCCCCGCGAGTCCATGGAATACGACGTGGTCATCGTCGGTGGCGGCCCGGCCGGCCTGGCCACGGCTATCCGCCTGAAGCAGCTCAAGCCCGATGCCAACATCGTCGTGCTGGAGAAGGGCTCGGAGCCTGGCGCCCACATCCTGTCGGGCGCCGTGATGGACCCGCGTGCGATGGAGGAGCTGTTCCCGAACTGGAAGGAACTCGGCGCGCCGCTGAACCAGGCCGTGTCCGGCGACGACGTGCTGTTTCTGTCCGAGACGGGCAGCCAGCGCACGCCCGACTGGCTCGTGCCTCGCAATTTCCACAACCACGGCTGCTACGTCATCAGCCTGTCCGACGTCGTCAAGTGGATGGCCAGCCAGGCCGAGGGCCTCGGCATCGAGATCTTCCCCGGCTTCGCCGCCGCCGAGGTGCTGTACGACGAGCAGGGCCGTGTGAAGGGCGTGGCCACCGGCAATATGGGCCTGGGCAAGGACGGCGAGCCGACCGACCACTTCCAGCTCGGCATGGAACTGCTCGGCAAGTACACGGTGTTTGCGGAAGGCGCGCGCGGCCATCTGGGCAAGCAACTGCTTGAGAAGTTCAAGTTGACCGAAGGCAAGGACACGCAGACCTACGCCATCGGCGTGAAGGAGCTGTGGGAGGTTCCGGCGGACAAAGCCCAACCCGGCAAGGTCGTGCACACGGCCGGCTGGCCGATGGAGGGCGACACCTTCGGCGGCGGCTTCCTCTACCACCTGGAAAACAACAAGGTCACGCTGGGCTTCGTCATCGGCCTGGACTACGACAACCCCTTCATGAGCCCGTTTGAAGAGATGCAGCGCTGGAAGGCCCATCCGGCCATCCGCGCCCACATCGAAGGCGGCAAGCGCATCGGCTACGGTGCCCGCGCCATCAACAACGGCACGCCGCAGGCCCTGCCAAAGACGGTGTTCCCGGGCGGCTGCCTGATCGGCTGCGATGCCGGCTACCTGAATGCCGCGCGCATCAAGGGCAGCCACGCAGCCATCAAGAGCGGCATGCTGGCCGCCGAGGCGTTGGCACCCGCGCTGGACGCCGGCCGCGCCCAGGACGAGCTCGCCGCGTACCCCGAAGCCTTCGAGAAGAGCTGGCTGAACGAGGAACTGCAGCAGACGCGCAACTTCAAGCTCTGGTTCAAGAAGGGCAAGACGACCGGCCAGCTGATGACGGGCATCGAGCAGTGGCTGCTGCCCAAGCTCGGCATCAACAACCCACCTTGGACGCTGCACAACCACAAGGGCGATCACCAGTCGCTGCGCCCGGCCGCCGAATGCAAGCCCATCAGCTACCCCAAGCCCGATGGCAAGCTGACCTTCGACCGCCTCTCATCGGTGTTCATCTCCAACACCAACCACGAGGAAAACCAGCCCGCCCACCTGACGCTGAAGAACAACTCGGTGCCGGTGCAGGTCAACCTCGCCAAGTACGCAGGCCCCGAGAGCCGCTACTGCCCGGCAGGCGTCTACGAGTTCGTGCCC
>NZ_JBFUMO010000257.1:0-7938 GCF_054049355.1 Roseateles sp. P5_E11
CAAGCTACCGACGTGGCCGGCTCCGGCAAGGACGGCCGCGTGACCAAGGGCGACGCCCTTGGCGCCCAGCCCAAGCCTGCTGCCGTCGCCGCGCCGCTCGTCGTGCCCGCCTCGCCCGCTGTCGCCAAACCGCTGCCGGCCGTGGCCGCGCCGGCTCAGCAGAACCTGGGTGACCGCCCCGAGCAGCGCGTGCCCATGACCCGCCTGCGCGCCCGCATCGCCGAGCGCCTGGTGCAGTCGCAGTCCACCAACGCCATCCTGACCACCTTCAACGAGGTCAACATGGCCCCGGTCATGGAGATGCGCAAGAAGTTCCAGGAGAAGTTCGAGAAGGAACACGGCGTCAAGCTCGGCTTCATGAGCTTCTTCGTCAAGGCGGCTGTGGCGGCACTGAAGAAGTACCCCATCATCAACGCGTCGGTCGACGGGAATGACATCGTCTACCACGGCTACTTCGACATCGGCATCGCCGTCGGCTCGCCGCGCGGCCTCGTCGTGCCGGTGCTGCGCAATGTCGACCAGATGAGCTTCGCCGACATCGAGAAGAAGATCGCCGAGTTCGGCCAGAAGGCCAAGGACGGCAAGCTGTCCATCGACGACTTGACCGGCGGCACCTTCTCCATCTCCAACGGCGGCACCTTCGGCTCCATGCTGTCCACGCCCATCATCAACCCGCCGCAATCGGCCATCCTGGGCGTGCATGCGACCAAGGACCGYGCGGTGGTCGAGAACGGCCAGGTCGTCGTGCGCCCGATCAACTACCTCGCCATGTCCTATGACCACCGCATCATCGACGGCCGCGAGGCCGTGCTGGGCCTGGTGACGATGAAAGAAGCGCTGGAAGACCCCGCCCGCTTGCTGTTCGACATCTAAGAAAGCCAAGGAACGATCAGCATGAGCACCAAGCAATTCGACGTCGTCGTCATCGGCGGCGGCCCCGGCGGTTACATCGCGGCCATCCGCGCGGCCCAGCTGGGCATGAACGTGGCCTGCATCGACGAGTGGAAGAACGACAAGGGCGGCCCCGCCCTCGGCGGCACCTGTACCAACGTCGGCTGCATCCCGTCCAAGGCGCTGCTGCAGTCCAGCGAGCACTACGAGCAGCTCAACCACCACTTTGCCGACCACGGCATCACGGCGGACAACGTCAAGATGGACGTCGCCAAGATGCTGGCCCGCAAGGACCAGGTCGTGAAGCAGAACAACGACGGCATCGTCTACCTGTTCAAGAAGAACAAGGTCACGTTCTTCCACGGTCGTGGCTCCTTCGTTGCCGCCAAGGATGGCGGCTATGAGCTCAAGGCTGGCGAGGAAACCATCGCGGCCAAGCAGGTCATCGTCGCCACCGGCTCCAACGCCCGTGCGCTGCCCGGCGTGCCCTTCGACGAAGAGAACATCCTGTCCAACGACGGCGCACTGCGCGTCGGCACGACCCCCAAGAAGCTGGGCCTGATCGGCGCCGGCGTCATCGGCCTGGAGATGGGTTCGGTCTGGCGCCGCCTGGGCGCTGAAGTGACCGTACTGGAAGGCCTGCCGGCCTTCCTGGGCGCGGTGGATGAGAGCGTCGCCAAGGAGGCCGCCAAGGTCTTCAAGAAGCAGGGCCTGGACATCCAGCTCGGTGTCAAGGTCGGCGAGGTCAAGTCGGGCAAGAAGGGCGTCAGCGTCGCCTACACCGACGCCAAGGGCGAGGCCAAGACGCTGGAGGTCGACAAGTTGATCGTCTCCATCGGCCGTGTGCCCAACACCATCGGCCTGGGTGCCGACGCCGTCGGCCTCAAGCTGGACGAGCGCGGCGCCATCGTCGTGGATGACGACTGCAAGACCAGCCTGCCGGGCGTCTGGGCCATCGGCGACGTCGTGCGCGGCCCGATGCTCGCGCACAAGGCCGAGGAAGAGGGCGTTGCCGTGGCCGAGCGCATGGCTGGCCAGCATGGGCACGTGAACTTCAACACCGTGCCCTGGGTCATCTACACCAGCCCCGAGATCGCCTGGGTCGGCAAGACCGAGCAGCAGCTCAAGGCCGAAGGCGTCGCCTACAAGGCCGGCCAGTTCCCCTTCCTGGCCAACGGCCGCGCCCGTGCGCTGGGTGACACGACCGGCTTCGTCAAGTTCCTGGCCGACGCCAAGACCGACGAGATCCTGGGCGTGCACATCATTGGCCCGTTCGCGTCGGAGCTGATCTCCGAGGCGGTGGTGGCGATGGAGTTCAAGGCCTCGGCCGAGGACATCGCACGCATCTGCCACGCGCATCCGTCCTTGAGCGAAGCGACGAAGGAAGCGGCCCTGGCCGTCGACAAGCGCACGCTGAACTTCTGATCGCACGTAGCGAATCGAAAGGGGCGGCCAGACAGTCGCCCCTTTTTTTGCGATGACCTCAGTCACTGAGCTTTACCAGCAGACCCTCGCCGAGCGCGGCTTCACGGCCGACGCTGCGCAGCTGCGTGCCATCGAGGCCCTGCAGCGCTGCCAGGACGAATGGGCCAGCTACAAGGCGCGGCGCGCCAATGCCGTGACCAAGCTGCTGGTGCGCCCGCCCATCCCGCGCGGCGTTTACATGTACGGCGGCGTAGGCCGAGGCAAGAGCTTCCTGATGGACTGCTTCTTCCAGGYCGTGCCGCTGCAGCGCAAGACTCGGCTGCACTTCCACGAGTTCATGCGCGAGGTGCACCGCGAGCTGCAGGAACTCAAGGGCATTGCCGACCCGCTGGAGGAACTCGGCAAGCGCATCGCGCGGCGTTTCCGCCTGATCTGCTTCGACGAGTTCCACGTCGCCGACGTGACCGACGCGATGATCCTGCACCGCCTGCTGGACGCCCTGTTCCGCAACCGCGTGTCCATCATCACGACGTCCAACTTCCACCCCGACGGGCTCTATCCCAACGGCCTGCACCGCGATCGCATCCTGCCAGCCATCGAGCTGCTGAAGGCCAACCTCGAGGTCATCAATGTCGATGCCGGCACCGACTACCGGCGCCGCACCCTGGAGGACATGAACCTCTACCTGACGCCGCTGAACGAGTCGACGGAAGCGGCGCTTACCCAGGCCTTCGAGTCCCTCGCAGAAGCGCAGGACGAGGACCGCAAGCTGATGATCGAGCACCGCGCCCTCTACGCGCGTCGGCGTGCCGGCGGTGTCGTCTGGTTCGATTTCGCAACGCTTTGTGGTGGTCCGCGCTCGCAGAACGACTACCTCGAGCTGGCCAGTCAGTTCCATACCGTCATCCTGTCCGACGTGCCGGAGATGCCGGTGCGCCTGGCCAGCGAGGCGCGCCGCTTCACCTGGCTGGTGGACGTGCTCTACGACCGCCGCGTCAAACTCATCATTTCGGCCGCGGTGCCAGCGGAGCAGCTTTACACCGAAGGGCCGCTGGCTCACGAATTCCCGCGCACGGTGTCGCGCTTGCAGGAAATGCGCTCGGCCGAATACCTCGCCTTGGCCCGTCGCGAGGTTGATACTTCGCTCACATGAGGCCACCCCCTACTCGCTTCGCGCACCTTGCAGGCCGCGCCGACCCCGGAGGGGCCGACCCTTCGGCAGGCGCAAACGGCGTGCCGTTTGTGTCCGGCCTCAGCCCCCTTCGAGGGGGCGCCGCCAGTGGCCCGGCAAAGCCGGTTCCACGGCGGCCGCTTGATGTGGCCGCCGGCTGTCGCGGCGGCCTGCTGGTGGGGCTCTGGCTCGCGGCCGTGGTGGCTTGTGCGGAAACACCTCAGCCGGCCACGCGTGCCGAGGTCGCTGTCCAGCGCGCCGCCATCGAGCAGCGCTTCGCGCAGGAAAAGCTGGACTGCGAGCAGCGCTTTTCCGTCGCTGCCTGCCTGGATGAGCTGCGTCGGCGCCGCCACGAGGCGTTGGCACCCCTGGTGCGACGGGAAAATGAACTCGCGGCCGAGGAGCGTCGTTCCCGCGCGGCAGCCCAGACCCAGCGCGTGCGCGAACGCGAGCTCGCCGCGTCTCAGGACGAGGGCCAGAAGCGCGAGCGCATCCTCACGGCGCCGCCGCCAGCTCCACCTGCGGTGGCCGCCTCCCGCACGCCCCGCGCGCGGAGCCCGGAGGATGCCGCACGCCAGCGCCAGCAGGCAGAGAACAAGGCGCAGGGCGAGGCGGCCAAGCGCCGCGAGCAGGCTGAGGTGCGCGAGAAGCGTCAACAGCAGCGCATTGCCGAGCACGAGGCCAGACAGAAGGCCAGGGCCAAGCCGCTGGCTGCGCCCCTGCCTTTGCCGGGCGCATCAGCCGCGTCGCGGTAGCGGCCGCTAATCGAGGTTCTCGAGCTTGACGATGGCGACGGACAGGTTGTCGCCGCCGCCCCGGGCGCGCTGGCGCGCCTTGCTCACCAGCAACTCGGCCGCTTCGCGCGGCGGCAGGCTGTAGAGCACGCTGCCCAGCTCCTGGGCGGTGAAGTAATGCCAGAGCCCGTCGCTGCAGCACATCAGCGTGTCGCCCACTTCGAGGTTCTCGAAGCGCTCCGATGTCGACGTCGGGTCCTGCACCGTTCCCAGGCAGGCCGTCAGCAGATTGCTCTGCGGATGCGAGCTGGCCTCGGCCTCGGTGAGCTGGCCCTCGTCGACGAGGCGCTGCACATAGGAGTGGTCCATGGAGCGCTTGACCAGGCGCGCACCGCGGAACCAGTAGATGCGCGAGTCGCCGGAGTGGATCCAATGCACGCAGCGGTCGCTGGTGATGACGAAGCCGGCGATCGTGCTGTGCGGTTCCTCCTCGGCGGAGATGGCCGTCAGCTTGATCATCAGGTGCGCCTCCGCCGTGATCTGGCTCAGCAGCTCGGCAGGCAGCTCATCCTCGGGCGAATAGCGCTCGAACAGCTGGTGCGCCGTGAGGATGACCTGGTCGGCCGCCTTGCGCCCGCCGCTCTTGCCGCCCATACCGTCTGCCACGATGCCCATCATGCAGCCCGCTATGCGCGGGTGGGCGATGACGGCCACCTGATCCTGCTGATAGGCCCGGTCCCCGCGATGGGTGCCGGTGGCGGCATTGAGTCGGAAACCGACGGCGGTGGATGAGGGCATGCCGAAAACTATACTGGCCGGTGAGCTTTTGCCCGCATCGAACCGCCTTCGTAAACCCTTGGATGGATGAACAACTTCACTCGTTGCCGCGGCGGCTCATCGAGTTGCGCATGGAGCATGCCGACCTCGACGCGATGATCGACAGGCTCGCCGAGCAGGCGCCTGTGGACGAATTGGCGCTGCAGCGGCTCAAGAAGCGCCGCTTGGCGCTGCGCGACATGATTGCGCGACTCGAAGCGACGACCGAGCCTGATGACCTTGCCTGACATCGACGACTGGCTCGACGCCCTCGATCAGGCCACCCCTCCCGCACCGCCCGCTGCCGACGCACTCGAACAGGACGTCCTGGCTGCCTTTGACGTCGATGGCCCGCTGGCGCGGCTGGACCCGGGCTACAAGCCCCGCGAGCCCCAGCTGCAGATGAGCCGGGCGGTCGCCCGCGCATTGAGCCGCCGCCAAGCCCTGGTTGTCGAAGCTGGCACGGGCGTCGGCAAGACATTTGCCTACCTTGTGCCCGCTTTGCTGGCCGGCAGCCGGGCGCTGATCAGCACCGCCACCAAGAGCCTGCAGGACCAGCTCTTCCTGCGCGACCTGCCGCGACTGACCAAGGCCTTGAACACGCCGGTGCGCCTGGCGCTGCTGAAGGGCCGCAGCAGCTATCTCTGCCTGCACCGCATGAAGGAGGCGCGCGTCTCGGGTGAATTCCCGGACCGGCGCACGGCGCTGTCGCTGGCCCGCATCGAGCGCTGGGCCCTGGGCACGACAACGGGCGACTTTGCCGAGATCGATGGGCTGGATGAGCGCTCGCCCATCATCCCCATCGTCAGCTCCAGCCGCGAGAACTGCCTGGGCCAGGAATGCCCGGACTGGAAGAGCTGCTACGTCGTCAAGGCGCGGCGCGAGGCGATGGAGGCCGACGTCGTCGTCGTCAATCACCACCTCTTCTTTGCCGACATGACGCTGCGCGATACCGGCGTGGCCGAGCTGCTGCCCAGCGTCGAGATCGCCATCTTCGACGAGGCTCACCAGCTCGCCGAGGCCGGCGTGCAGTTCCTCGGCACGCTGCTGGGTACGGCCTCGCTGATCGATTTCGCGCGTGATGTGCTGGCCCAGGGCCTGGCCCATGCACGCGGCGTGCACGACTGGCAGGGCTTGCATGCGGGTGTCGAGAAGGCGGCGCGGGAGCTGCGCCTGGCCGCGGCCGGCCCGCTGGCCACCGCCGGCCGCGAGCTGCGCGGCACACTCAAGCTGGGCTGGAAGGAGAGGGCGAACCAGCCCGGTTTCGCCACGGCGCTGGCTGGCGTCGAAGTGGCGACGGCCAAGGCCTTGGAGGCGCTGACCGCCGTGCGCGAGGCCGCGCCCGATTTCGCGCGCCTGTGTGAGCGGGCCCAGGAGTTGCGTGAGTTGGCCAAACAGTTCGCCACCGACCCTGATCCGGGAGACGTGCGCTGGATCGACATCAGCCCGCATGCGGCCCGCCTGGTCGAGTCACCCCTGGACATCCGCGACGCGATGCAGCAGCAGCTGGAGGGGCCGCCCAAGGCCTGGGTGTTCACCTCGGCCACGCTGGGCGACGACGAAGGATTGACGTGGTTCACCGAGCCCGCTGGCCTGACCGAGGCCGAGGTGCTGCGTGTCGGCAGCCCCTTCGACTATCCGACTCATGCGCGCCTTTACGTGCCGCGCGGTTTCCCTAAGCCCAGTGAGCCCAGCCATCCGCCGAGCGTTGCTCTGCTGGCGTCACGCCTGGCACGGGCGCTAGGCGGTCGCACTTTCGTGCTGACCACGACGTTGCGCAATCTGCAGACCGTGGCTGACGCGCTGCGCGAGCGCTTCGAGGAAGCTGGCGACGCGATCGCCGTGCTGCAGCAGGGCGCGGCGCCCAAGCGTGTGCTGCTGCAGCGCTTCATCGACAATCCGGCGTCGGTCCTGGTCGGCTCGGCCAGCTTCTGGGAAGGCATCGATGTGCCCGGCGACGCACTGCAATGCGTGATCATCGACAAATTGCCCTTCCCGCCGCCCAACGACCCGCTCGTGGAGGCGCGTGTGCAGCGCCTGGAGGCCCAGGGGCGCAATGCCTTCTCGGAATATTTCGTCGCCGAGGCGGCGATTGCGCTCAAGCAGGGCGCCGGGAGGCTGATCCGTACCGAGACCGATCGTGGCCTGCTGGTGGTGTGCGACCCACGCATGGCGGGCATGAACTATGGACGCCGCCTGCGCGCGGCGCTGCCGCCGATGACGGCGGTGGCCAACGAAGCCGAGGCCCTGGCCTGGTTGCAGTTGCTGAATGCAGAACGGGCGTGACGTGACGACCCCTCGCCCAACCTTGCATCGCTGAACGCGAGCAAGTCTGGTCGGTCTTGCAGACCGCGCAGCCGACGGGGCGGCTGTTCTTCGGCAGGCACGCCAAGTCCACAGGACTTGCCGTGTCCGGCCTCAGCCCCCGCGGGGACGGCGATGCTCGCGGCATCGAGCCGCGCGCACATCGCCGGTCGGGCCGGCTTGGGAGCGGCCCGGCGCTCGGCCCGGCATAGAAAACGGGCCTGAGCGGCCCGTCCAATTCAACTTACCAGAGCTGCCACCAGGGCTTCTTGCGGTTGGCGCCGTTGCTGGCGTACTGGCTGTCGGGGAAGTTCTTGTCCAGCACGCGGCGCGCGTCGTCACGCAGCTGGGTCAGGCCGAGCTTGTCATAGCTCTCGCCCATGATGAAGAGGCCTTCCTCGATGCCGGGCGCGTACTGGAACTCGGCCACGGCCGACTGGGCGCGGTTCGCCGCGGCGACGTAGGCCTTGCGGTTGAAGTAGTAGCGCGCCACGTGGATCTCGTAGGCCGCCAGCGTGTTGGTGATGAAGTTGATGCGCGTCGTCGCCTCGGCCGCGTACTTGGACTCGGGGAATTGCTCGACGAGCTGGCGGAAGG
>NZ_JBFUMO010000258.1:0-7908 GCF_054049355.1 Roseateles sp. P5_E11
AGGATGTACTGGCCGTGGTCCAGCACCTTCTGGATGCGGGCGTTGATGTTGTCGCGCAGGGCCGCGTACTGGCTCTTGAGGTCGATGAAGTCCATCAGATGATCTCCAGGCGGTTGCCGCTCAGACGGTAGCGGTCGCCGGTGTGGGGGCAGGTGGCGTCGACGGGCTGTTCGCTCGCGACGGGCAATTCCAGGCGCTCGCCGAAGCGGCTCATCCAGCCGATCTGCTTGGCGGGCACGCCCACCATCAACGCGAAATCGGGCACGTCACGGTTGATGACGGCGCCGGCGCCGATGAAGGCGAAGCGACCGATGGTGGTGCCGCAGACGATCGTGCTGTTGGCGCCCAGCGTCGCACCCTGCTTCACGAGGGTGCGGCGGTATTCGTCCTTGCGCGTGACGGCCGAGCGCGGGTTGTAGACGTTGGTGAACACCATGCTGGGGCCGCAGAAGACGTCGTCCTCCAGCGTCACGGCGTCGTAGACGGAGACGTTGTTCTGGATCTTGACGTTGTCGCCGATGGCCACGTCGTTGCCGACATAGACATTCTGGCCGAAGGAGCACTTGCTGCCGATGCGGGCGCCGGCGCTGATGTGCACGAAGTGCCAGACGCGGCAATCGGCGCCCAGCTGGGCGCCTTCGTCGACGATGGCGCTTGGGTGGATGGTGGTGGCCATTTCAGTAGGCCAGCGGCAGGTTGATGCGCTTGCCGTCGCGGGAGCTCATGTACAGCGCGATCAGCAGCTCCAGCGACTTCAGGCCTTCGCGACCGTCGGTCTCGGGGTGGGCCTCGCCGCGCAGCGTCTGGATGACGTTGTCGTAGTAGAGCGGGTGGCCGAAGCCGTAGACCGAGGTGGTCTGGTAGCTCGCGTCCTTGATCAGCGCGTCCATCTCATGGGGGGCATCGAATTCCCAATGCTGGATCTCGTTGACCGCCAGGCCGCCGACGCGCACCGAGCCCTTCTCGCCCAGCAGGGTGATGGAGCCTTCGAGGTTCTTGGGATAGGTCAGCATGCTGACGTTAACGGTGCCCATGGCGCCACTGCGCCACTTCAGCGCAGCCGCGCCGCTGTCCTCGACCTCGATGTTGCGGGCCAGCGTGCCGGTGTAGGCCATGACACTCTCCACGGGGCCGCAGACCCAGTCGAGCAGGTCGATGTAATGGCTGGCCTGGTTCATGAACGCGCCGCCGTCGAACTCCCACGTGCCGCGCCACTCGGCGCTGTCGTAATAGGCCTGGGGGCGGGTCCAGAAGACGTTGACGGCGACGTTGTAGAGCCGCCCGAAGCGGCCCTCGCTCATCGCGCGCTTGAGCAGTTGCAGCGTGGGGTTGCGGCGGTTCTGTTTGACGACGAAGAGGCGCACGCCGGCGTCGTCGCAGGCCTTGACCATGGCCAGGCCGTCCTGCCAGCGCGTGGCCATGGGCTTCTCCGTCATCACGTCGATGCCGGCGCGGGCCACCTCGATGGCCTGGCGGGGATGCAGGCCGCTGGGCGTGGTCAGCACGACGCAGTCGATGCCGAGTTCGGCCTTGGCAGCCAGCAGCTCGGTCAACGACGCAAAGCCGCGGCCCCCCGTCTTGGCGACGGCGGCCGCCAAGGCCGCGGGGTCGGTGTCGCACACCGCCACGAGCTCGGCGCGCTCGGCGTGCTTCTTGATCGCCTCCATATGGTTCTGGGCGATGCGGCCGCAGCCGATCAGCGCGAAACGGACCAGGCGGCCGATGACGGGAGGGCGGGACTGTTGCATAGGGTTCACCTGTGAGGGTTCGGTCTGTCTTGTCGGTCTAGGCGGCATTGTCGGCAGCTCGCCGCCAGAACCGCGTCAGTCTTGCAAAGGCCGGATCGGCGGCCAGCGGGTGGCGGCACCAGCCCAGCGCCAGCAGCCACGAAACGCAGCAGCTGAGGATGGCCAGCACGAACCAGAGGATAGGCATGGTCTGGCCAGGCTCGCGCGGGTGAAGCACCAGCAGCAGCGCGGGCGGCGCCAGCGCGATCAGCGCCACGGCCATGCTGCGCACGAGCTGGCCACGCAGCACGCGCCAGTCGTTGGGCAGGAACTTGCCCTTCACGACATAGACCAGCGGCAGCTGCAGCAGCATGGCCAGCGCCAGCCCGGCGGCGCAGGCCCAGGGCTCGCGCCAATACGCCGCCGCCGCGACGATGAGGGCCGCGCGCGCCGGCTGGAAGACCACCTCCATGCGGGTCAGCAGGTCCATGCGGCCCATGGCCACCATCAGGTTGCCGATCAGGCTGATCRCCGCGGCCAGCGCGCCGGCCAGGCAGAAGATGGGCACCAGCGGCGCCGCCGCGTCCCACTGCGGGCCGAACAGCAGCCGCAAGGTCTCCAGCCCGTAGAGGGCGACGAAGCCGTAGAAGGGCCAGGCCACCACGCAGACATAGGTGACGCTGGCGATGTAGAGCGGCTCCATGGCCTGCTGCTCGCGCACGGCCTTTGCGAAAGCGGGATAGGCCACGTTGCGCACGGCGCCCATCAGGTCGCGATGGAAGAGGTTCATCAGGCCCTGGGCGCGGCTCAGCAGCGCGACGGGCGTGAAGCCCATCAGCTTGCCCACGGCCAGGTCGTTGATGTCCATGGACACCGACGTGACGACGCCCACGACCGAGCTCTGGGCGCCGAACTTGAACAGGCTGCGCCATTGCGACAACCCCGGCCGCAGCAACCGCCGCTCGCCCTGGGCCCACCAGGCGGCGAAGCCCGTGGTCGCACTGACGACCAGCGTGCCGGCCACGAGGCCGATGGGGCCCCAGCCGGCCCAGGACAGGCTGACGCTGGTGATGGCACCGGCCAGCGTCGCAACCAGGTTCGCGACGGCCAGGGCCTTGAAGGCGAGGCGGCGGCGCAGCAGCGCCAGCGAGATCGTCGAGAACGGCAGCAGCAGAAAGTTCATGGAGGCCAGCCACAGCAGGTCGCGCATGCGCGGCTCGCGGTAGAAGTCGGCCACCCAGGGCGCCACGGCAAAGACGATGAAGCCCAGACCGATGCCGATGATCAGCGTGACCCCCAGGGCCGTGCGGATGTGATCGTCGGTGAGGTCCTTCTCCTGGATCAGGTAGCTGGCGACGCCAAAGTCGCGCAGCACCTGGGCGATGCTCATGACAGCCAGCGTCACCGAGTAGACGCCAATCTGGTCCGGCGTCAGCAGCCGGGCAATGATCAGGTTGCTCGCCAGGTTGATGACGATCAGCGCATACCGCTCCGCGAAGGAGAACAGCAGCGCACTGCGTACGCCGCTCATCTCAGTGGCTCCAGGCGCCGGCCGTCGGCGGCCGCGTCCAGCACGCCGGCCAGACGCCGTGCTGTCGCCGCGCGGCTGTAGCGCTCGATATCGCGCGGCGTGTCCACGCTGGCCTCGCCACGCAGCCAGCGCTGCAGCGTCTGGGCCAGACCCGCCACGTCACCCGGCTCGACGCGCACGCCGCCGCCGGTGCCGTTGAGCACCTGAGCCACCTCGCTGGCCTCGGGCACGACGGCCAGGATGGGGCGACCACAGCCCAGGTATTCGAACAGCTTGCCCGGCAGCGACGCGGTGGCGTAGTAGCCCGTCGGCACCGGCAGGTAGAGCAGGTCGGCCTGCTTCATCAGCGTGACGGCCTGGCCGTGCGGCACGGGGCCCAGCTCCGTCACCCATGCGGTGACTCCAGCCTCAGCCGCCGGGCCTGGTTTGAAGCCAGCGGCCTGCACGCGCAGCCGCGCAAGCTCCGGGCAGCCTTGGGCCTGAAGCAAGGCGATGGCCGCATACAGGTCCTGCAAACCGTAGCCAGGGCGCCAGACGCCGGTGTAGGCGATGCGCAGCAGGCCATCAGCGACGGGCGAGGCCTCGCCAGCGAAGTCGGCCGGCTCGAAGCCGTTGGTGATCAGGTGCAGGTCGCCGCGGCCGCAGTCGCGGCCGACGCTGTCGACCAGCGCGTGGGTCACGGTGACGACGGCCGCCGCGTCGCGCGCCGCCAGCCGCTCCAGCGCCGGGTTCTCGCGAGCCTGCTCGGCCGACACCTGCTCCCAGGCCATGTCGCCGCTGGGCGTCCACTGGTCGCGATAGTCGAGCACATAGGGCTTGCCGGTGCGACGCGACACCTCGCGCGCGATCAGGAAGCCGGTCCAGGGCCAGCCGCTGGCGTAGATGGCATCGAAACCCGGACTCTTGTGCAGGGACAGCGCCCGCTCGACGGCCGGCTTGAGCCAGCCCGCGGCCTGGTCGGGCACTTCGGACCGCGCACGCAGCCGCCAGGCCAGCGCCGCGACGGCGCGCTCACGCAAGCGCCCGGGCAGCCAGCCCGCCCAGCGGCGGGCCAGCACGCGGCTCTGCAGCGGCACGCGCTCGACCCGCGTGCCAGGCCTGACCTCACTCAGCAGCTCCGAGTCGACGTGGGAGCGCGGGTCGGGCTCCAGGCTCAGCACCAGCGGCTCCCAGCCCAGACCGGGCAGATGGTTGGCGAAAGCGAGGCTGCGCCGTGTGCCGGAGTTGGCGATCGGCGGGAACAGGTAGGCGATGAAGAGGACGCGGCGCATCAGCTGAACAGGTTGCGCGCCAGCCGCAGGCCGAACTTCAGCCGATCGCGATCCCAGGGCGTGAAGCGCGGGATCTGGAACACGTCGTCGCCGCGGCGCGCCGCCGCCCAGCGCGTGGACACGGCCGCGTCGAAACCGAGTTCGCGCACGATGGCTGGATGCACCTCGGGAAGGTAGTCGGTACCCGGCTTGCCATTGGGATAGGCGAACAGGCCGACCTTTTCGCCCAGCAGCTGCTGCAGCGCATCGCGGCTGCGGCCGATCTCTTCGGCGGCCTGGCTGGCGTCGAGCGTGGCCAGGATGGGATGGCTGACCGTGTGAGCACCGATCTGCATGCCGGCACGACGAAGGCTGCGCACCTGCTCGCTGCTCATCATCAGGTCGTCCGGCGGGCGGACTCCGGCGCGCGCCGCGATGGCATTGACGCAGGCCAGCCGCGGCTCGGGCGGCAGGTACTTCACGCGTTCGATGAGCTTGCCCAGCATGGCGCGGCGGCCAGCGGTATCGCCCAGCGCATGCTGGCCCAGGTCCTCGCCACGACCGTCCTGCAGGCCACGCAGATCCAGCATGGACTCGGCCGTGAGCCGCACCGATTCGATCAGCGTGTCATTCCACATGCGGCCGCCATCCAGAAAGCCGGTGGCGACAAAGAAGCTGCAGGGCAGGCCGTGCTTCTGCAGCAGCGGCAGGGCGACGTCATGGTTGTCGGCATAGCCGTCGTCGAAGCTCAGCGCGGCAGCCCGTGCCGGCAGGCTGCCATCGTGAAGCTGCCGGATCGCCGTGTCCAGCGGCAGCACGTTGAACCAGGACTTGGCCCAGCCCAGCAGCTCATCGAAGCGGGCCGCGTCGACCTCGTCGGGGAACAGCGGGTCGGGCTCGCGCAGCACGCGGTGGAAGATCAACACGGTCAGGCGCGCACGCGCGCCGGCCGGGGACAGCAGGCTGAACAGGGGCTTCATGGCAGGGGGATGCTTTTCTTCTTCTCGAAGCGCTTCTTCAGGAACTCGGGCCAGTAGATGACCGGCTCCTCCTTCTCCCGCAGCCACTCCTTGCGCTCCAGCCAGCGCCGGCCGACGACGGCCAGCACCAGCACGTTGTACGGCAGGTCCCAGTAGCTCAGGCTCAGGAAGGCGCCGCCCACGGCATAGCCGGCCAGGCTCACCTGCAGCATGCCGCCGAGGTCCGACAGCCATTGCGTCTCGGGCTTGCCGCGCGCCTTCGTGCGCAAGGTGCCGGCCGTGAACCAGCCCATGGTGAACAGCGCCAGGAAGATGAACAGGCCGACGAAGCCCTGTTCGCCCAGCACCATGAAATAGATGCTGTGGGCCGCGTGCACGTCGTTGGGGTCCGGGCCATAGACGGCAAAGATGACCCCCGTCCAGATCATGAAGCCGCCGCCGAAGAAGTTGGATTTCGCCAGATTCCAGGCCATGCCCCAGGCATTGATGCGGCCCATGGCCGACTCGTCCTGCTGGTAGGTCTTGATGGTGTTCATGCGTTCCCACCATTCAGCCGGCATCAGCGACAGCAGGGCCACCGCGACGACGACCATCGTGACCGCACCCACCATCTTGTTCTTGCCGCGCCACCACAGCACCAGCGCCATCGCGGCAATGGCCAGCAAAGCGCCGCGCGAATGGCTGCCCAGGGCCGCCATCGCCATCAGCACCATGCAGATGGTCATCGTCGTCTTGGCCCATTTGGCCTTCATCTGCATCTGCAGGAAGCGCATCAGCGGGATGACGATGACGATGGCCAGCGCGATCTCGTTGTTGCYTTCGATATAGGTGTTCTCGGGCCCCCAGACTTTGTAGCTGCCGCCGGTCAGGACCGTGAAGGCGCCCCCCTTGACACCGAAGAAACCGATGGAGGCGACCAGCACCCAGGTCAGCAGCATCATGTGGCGCTTGCTGTGCAGCAACACCATGGTGACCAGGATCATCAGATCGATCTTCATGACCCGGCTCCACAACTCGAAGCTCTGATCAAAGATCATCGAGAACGGCAAGGTGATGCACATCCACAGCATGAAGACCATCAGCGTGACGTTCTCGCGGTTCAACGAATAGTCACGTCTGTCCTTCGTGATGAAGAGGCCGATCAGCGTCGCTCCGCCGATGGCGGCGGCGRAGGGCATTGTCTTCAGCGCCCAGGACAGCTGGTGGGGATTCATGATGCTGAGCCAAGTCCAGCCGAGGATGCCAATCCAAGGCCGCCTGAACGCCTGCAAGAAGATCCAGCCCAGGATCACCAGCAATGTCAGATCACGCATGCGCGGCCACTCCGGTGATGGACTTGAACAAGGCGATCTGACCGTCCGTCGTGGCCTGCCAGCTGAAGCTTTCGGCATAGCGGCGCGTGGCCGCGCGGTCTATACCCTTGGCCAGCAACGCCCCGATGGCCGCGGCGAACGCGCTGCCCGTGCGTTCGCTCACCAGCCCACCCGCCTCGGGTGCGGCAACAACCTCGGGCGTGCCCCAGATATCGGTGGCGGCGACCGGCGTGCCACAGGCCATGGACTCAAGCAGCACATTGGCCCAGCCCTCGCGGCTGGAACACAGCAGCAGCACGTCGGCGGCGCTGTACCACTTCAGCAGCTCGGTGTTGGGCAGCGAGCCCGTCAGGCGCACCTTGTCGGCGACGCCCAGACGCGCTGCCAGCGCCGTCAGTGCCGCCCTCTCCTCGCCCTCGCCGATGACGACGAGGCGGGCTCCGGGTCGTTGCTTCGCCAGCTCTGCCAGCGCCTCGATAGCGATGTGGTGGCCCTTGCGTTCGATCAGGTGCCCCACGGACAGCAGCAGCGGCTCGCCGGACACACCGAGCTCCGCGCGCATGTCGGCCTGCGGCAGGGGGCGGAAGCGCTCCAGGTCTACGCCATTGCGCAAGGTATTCAGCTTCGCCGGGTCATGGCCCCAGCCGCGCAGCACGTCCATCAAGGCGGCGCAGACGCCGATGGAGCCTGATGCGCGCTCGGCCGCCCACTCGATCATGCGTTTGGGCAGGGCGTACTGGGGAATGAGGTTCAGGTCGGTGCCGCGCGCGGTGATGGTCAGCGGCTTGTTGAACCACCTGGACAGCAAAGCCGCAGCGACGCCGTCGGGATAGTAGTAATGGGCGTCGATGAGGTCGAAATCGAAGCCCTCGTCGATCAGTTTCTGCACCGCGCCACGCGCGCCCAAAGCCAGCGTCAGCGGCGCCGACGTCATGCCCACTTTGGGCAGCAACAGATAGCGCGGGTGCAGCACATCCAGGCCGTTGCGCTGCTCACGCGCCGGCGTGGCGGCGAACCTGGCGTAGTCGCCCCAGCGAGGGCTGGTAGACRGAAACCAGGGCACGGGGGYCACGACGCGAGATTCGACCTCGCCGCTCTTCATCAGCT
>NZ_JBFUMO010000259.1:0-7887 GCF_054049355.1 Roseateles sp. P5_E11
CATCACGTCCTTGGACACGATGGGGATGCGCTCGAGCTTCAGGAAGTCGATGACGAAGTTGGTGTTGCGCTCGCCGACGTTGAGCGAGTTCATGCCCGAGATGACGGCACCGCCGCCGAAGATCTTTGCTTCCATGCGTGCCTTGCTGGCACCGCGCTTCATCATCTCGTTGATGAGCAGTTCCATGGCGAACGAGCCGTAGCGGCCTGAGTCGCCATTGCCCTCGGGCAGCATGAAGTGGTTCATGCCGCCAACCTTGGCGACGCGGTCCCACAGGCAGGCGGCGATGCAGGAGCCCAGCGTCGTCATGACGAGCAGGTCTTCCTGGTCGACGAAGTACTCGCCCGGCAGGATCTTGACCGCAGCGTTCTTGAAATGCGCGTCGTAGAAGAAGAACGAGGCTTCACCCTGCTTGCGCGGCTGGGCCTTGAGGTGGTTGACCTTGGCCACCGCGACCGGGTTGCCGAGGCCGACCGTGGGTGGCGAGGCGAATGGGGTGCTCATGGTCAGACCCGTTCGTAAATGGTTTTGCCGCGCAGCTTGAACAAGTCGCGGGCTTCGGTGAAGTTCTCCGAATGCCCGACGAAAAGCAGCCCTCCCGGCCGCATGACGCGGTGGATGCGCTCCAGCACCTTGCGCTGGGTGGGCGCATCGAAATAGATCATCACGTTGCGGCAGAACACCATGTGAAAGGGGTCGCCCAGCTGCCACTGCGCGTCCATCAGATTCAGCGAGCGGAACTCGACCCAGCGCTGCAGTTCAGGCTTGACGCGGATCTTGCCGGAGTTGGCGCCGGTGCCGCGCATGAAAAAGGTCTTCAGCCGCGTCGCGTCAAGGCCGCGGGCGTCGGCGTTGTAGACGCCGCGCTTGGCCGTGGCCAGCACGTTGGTGTCGATATCGCTGGACACGAGCTGCACCGAGGCGCTGGCGCCTAAGGCCTCGCTGCAGGTCATCAGGATGGAATAGGGCTCTTCACCGGTGGAAGCGGCGCAGCACCAGATGCGCACCTGCTTACCGGCCGAACCGTTTGCAAAAGGCTTGAGGTCGTCCTTCAGCGCGTGGAAGTGATGTTCCTCGCGGAAGAAGGAGGTCAGGTTGGTCGTCAGGCAGTTGACGAACTCCTGCCACTCCGCGGCGCCGGACGGGCCGGTCGAGGCCTCCAGCCACTGCAGATAGCTGCCGAAGCTCTTGTGCCCGGTCTCGCGCAGGCGCCGAGACAGCCGGCTGTAGACCATCGCATGCTTGCCGTCATGCAGGCTGATGCCGGCGTGCTTATAGATCAGTTCACGCACACGGTCGAAGTCGGCCTTGCTGAAGCTGAATTCGTGGTCGAGGGAGTCCGTGCCGGAGGCGAGGTCGGGTGCGGGCATGTCGAAATTCAGATTTGTTGGTGCTCGCAGCAGTTCTGGCGTGGCGCGCCGATTCTGCACCGCAGGGCCTTTTTAAGGCCCCTGGGCCGGTCCAGCATAGTGCAAACAGCCTCCAGGAACGTGCCTGTTTCACGACCTGGGCGCGCAGACGCCGCTGCTAGACTGCCCCGAAACCACAATCCACCCATCCGCCCCCACAGCCACACCCCTTTGGAACAACGCCTGCCCGCCACCCACCTGATCGACGCCGAAGCGCTCGTTCTGGATCAGGCCCTGCAATTGCTGCAGCAGGCCGGCGCATTGCTTCCAGACGAGGCGCCGATGAGTGCTGCCTGGTTGCAGGCCGTGCTGGATGCGCTGTGCGACCTCTCCAGCCGGGATGCGCTGACCGGCCTCGTCAACCGCCGCAGCTTCGAGATGGCGCTGGCCCGCGAGGTCGACCGCGTCGCGCGCTCAGGTGAGGGGGCCTTGCTGCTGATGCTGGACATCGACCACTTCAAGGCCGTCAACGACACCCACGGCCATGGCGCCGGCGACCAGGTCATCCGTGCCGTGGCCTGCGCCGTCGAGCAGACCGTGCGGCCCATGGATCTCGTCGCCCGCGTGGGCGGCGAGGAGTTCGCCATCATCCTGCCCAACTGCGCCTCGCATGTGGGCTTGGCCGTGGCCGAGCGCGTGCGCGAGCGCGTGTCCGAGCTCGCCATCGAGGTCGGCCCGGGCCAGATGCTCAGCGTCACCGTCAGCCTGGGCGGCGCCTTCGCGCCGCAGTGGGTGCGCTCATCACCGTTGCTTTGGACGGAGCGGGCCGACCGCCAGCTCTACCGCGCCAAGGCCGAGGGCCGCAACCGCGCCTGCCTCGAACCTCAGATCGACTCCCTGGTCAGCGCCGAAGAAAAGGGCATGTTGTTCGCCTCCCTGAATCTCGAAACGCAACAGGACACCGCATGAGCACGACCTCTGATCCTGCTGCTCCCGCCGCATCTCCTGCTCAGCCGCCGCGCCCGGCGCGCGGCGGTGCGCGCACCCTCGCCGTCACCAGCGGCAAGGGCGGCGTCGGCAAGACCTTCGTCACCGCCAATCTCGCKGCRGCCCTGGCCGCGCGCGGCSAGMAGGTGCTGGTGCTSGATGCCGACCTGGGCCTGGCCAAYCTCGACGTGGTGCTGAACCTGCACCCCAAACTGACGCTGCACGACGTCTTCACCGAAAAGGCCACGCTGGAGCAGGCCATCCTGCCCGCGCCGGGCGGCTTCTCCGTGTTGCTGGCCGGCTCGGGCATGGTCGAGTATTCGCGCCTGACTCCCGAAGTGCGCGACAAGCTGCTGCACATCATCGACCTGGTCAAGCCGCGCTTCGACTGGGTGCTGCTGGACACCGGCGCGGGCATCTCCGACGTCGTGCTGTTCGCGATCTCGCTGGCCACCGACGTCCTCGTCGTCGCTACGCCCGAGCCCACCTCGCTGACCGATGCCTACGCCACCATCAAGGTGCTGGCCACCCAGCAGGACCGCCGCCACGTGGGCCTGCTCGTCAACCAGGCCAACCGTGTCGGCGAGGGCAAGCTGATCTGCGGACAACTGCAGCAGGTGCTGCAGCGCTTTGTCGGCCCGACGCCGGGTCAGAGCTTCCGGCTTGAGCTCTACGGCGAGGTCAAGGCCGACGTGGCCGTCAAGCAGGCTGTGCTCAAGCGCCAGCTGATGCTGGAGCACTATCCCGGCTGCGACGCGGCCCAGGCCATCAAGGCGCTCGCCTCCAAACTCCTTGGCTGAATCGACTCCCACCACTGCCTTCGAATGGGCAGGCGGCGAGGCGCGGGTGCGCGAGCTCGTCGACCGCTTCTACGACCTGATGGACCTGGAGCCGGCCTATGCGCGGCTGCGCGCGGCGCACGGCGACTCGCTGGACGGCGCGCGCGACAAACTGTTCTGGTTTTTGTGCGGCTGGCTCGGCGGGCCAGACCACTACATCAGCCGCTTCGGCCATCCACGACTGAAGGCGCGGCACATGCCGTTTCGCATCGGCATCGCCGAACGCGACGAATGGCTGGCCTGCATGGCCCAGGCCATGCAGGAGACCGGGGTGGACCCGGCCCTGCAGGCCCGGCTGGCCGAGTCCTTTGCGGGCACGGCCGACTGGATGCGCAACGTTTAGTCGAGGCGGAACGCGAAGTCCTGCTGGAACATCGCGTCGCCCTGGCATTGGTAGCCGGCGAGGGCGGACTCCACCGAGCGCTGCAGTGAGCGCTTGGTCTTGCCGTCCAGGGCGCCTTGCATCACGCGGAAATCGCTACCGACGACGCGGCCGCCGCGCACCGTGGCAACTACCTGCAGCACGGCTTCACCGCTCCAGTTGACGGCGGGGACTTCGGGGCGCGGCATGACCGAGCAGACGGCGCCGGCCGCTCTGAGCCCCGCGTCCTGTTTCACCACAGGGGGCGTTACTGGCGGCGTGCCGGTGCCTGTCGAGCTGCCCGCCGAAACCGTGGGTTCTCCGGTCCGCTGTTCGACGACAACGACATGCGGTGTCTCCTCTGTCCATGTGGGTGGAGGCAACACGTCCGGCTTGGGAACATTGATCAGCGTGGGCTGTTCGGCCTTCTTGATCTCTCGCACAGGTTCCCTTTCGGGCTGCTTGTCCGGGATGGGTGGCAACAGGATGGTGGCTTCCTTGACCCTGGGCGGAGACTTGATCAGCCCGGCGCTCAGCGCGTAGATCCCGGCCAGATGCAGGGCGACAACCAGACCGATGCCCAGATAGCTCTTGGGCTGGGGCGCACGATCGGAAAAGGTAAGGGACATGGGCTCTCCTCGTTGGGGCTGGGAAACCGGATGTCGCGCTGATGGCGGCTTGAGCCCAGACTACTCCGGGCTAACGGCGTCGGTCAATGGCGTTGCACCTCGTGTCGGCCGCGCGACGTGACAGCCCGGTGTTATTCACCGTCAGCGGCGCGTCAGGCCGTTCCGCTGAGCAGCACGATCAGCGCMCCCGCCCCGCCGTCACTGGCGCGCGCCTGCACGAAGGCCAGCACCTCGTTCTTCTGCACCAGCCAGCGCCGCACGCGGCCCTTGAGAACGGGCTCGCGGCCCGGTGAGCCATGCCCCTTGCCATGCACGACGCGCACGCAGCGCAGGCCGCGCCGCGCGCTGTCGTGGATGAACAGCCCCAAGGCCTCGCGGGCCGCGTCACGGCGCAGCCCGTGCAGGTCGAGCTGGGCCTGCAGCGCCCAGTGGCCGCGGCGCAGTTTGCGCACCGCCTCGAGGCTGATGCCTTCGCGGCGAAAGCTCAATGTCTCGTCGGTGTCCAGCAGCGTGTCGACGTCGATCTCGTCGGACAGGGCCTGCAGCAGCACCGCGCGCTCGTCCGCTTCGCGCTGGCGCGGCTCGGGTGGCGGTTGATCGAGGTCGTGGATGAAGCGGTCCATGCTGCGCAGCGGTGTCACCGGGCCGACGGTCAGCTCGAAGACCCGCCTTTCCTGCTCCGCCAGGCGCATGGCCGCGGCGACACGCTCCCGTTCGAGCTCGGCTGCCAGCCTTGCCGCGGCCAACTCGCGGGCCAGCGGTTTCAGGTCGGCGAGGCTGCGCACCGTCTTGACGGTCACAGCAGCCCCCGCTCGGCAAATGACACGACCTCGTTCGCACCGACGACGAAATGGTCGACAACACGCACATCCACCAGGGCCAGCGCCTGGCTGAGATGCTTGGTCAGCAGTTCATCGGCGCGCGAGGGCTCGGCCACGCCGCTGGGGTGGTTGTGGGCGAGGATGGCAGCGCCGGCGCCCAGGGCGAGAGCACGTTTGACGACCTCGCGCGGATGCACGGTCGTGTGGGTCAGCGAGCCCTGGAAGAGCGTCTCCATTGCAATCAGGCGCAACTGCGCGTCGAGGAACAGCACTGCGAAGACTTCGTGGCCCAGCGCGCCCAGATGCAGGCGCAGATAAGTCTTGACCGTGTCCACGTCGTTCAGCGCTGGCTTCTCGGTCAGCTGCTGGTTCAGCGAGCGCCGCGCAATCTCCAGCACGGCGGCGATCTCGGCACGCTTTGCGGGGCCCAGGCCCTTGATCTTGCCGAGGTCCTGCACGCTGGCCGCCAGCAGCCCCGCCCAGCCGCCAAATCGATCCAGCAGGCTCTGTGCCAGTTGCAGCACGGGCAGGCCCTGGATGCCGGTGCGCAGCAGCAGGGCGAGCAGTTCGGCATCCGCCAACGCCTGCGGGCCGCGGGCAAGCAATTTCTCGCGCGGGCGGGCTTCAGGGGGCAGATGGGTCAACGACATAAAATCGGCCGCAGTCTAGCCAAGCGTTCCCTTTTCTTTTCCCTTCTCGCATGAACCCCATCCAGGCCGGGTCCTTCCTGACCTTGCATTACCGGCTCTCGGGCCCGGACGGCGCCGACATCGTCAACACCTTTGACGACAAGCCCGCCACGCTGTCGCTCGGTGCCGGCCAGCTGTCGCCCGCCATCGAAGCGCGCCTCATCGGCCTGCCCGAGGGCGCGCATGAGCGTTTCGCGCTGGCGCCCGGCGAAGCGTTCGGCGAACGCAACCCCGAGCTGTTGCAGCGCGTGAAGCTGTCACTGCTGCGCCAACTGGGCGACCCGGACGAGGTCTACAACGTCGGTGACGTCGTGCAATTCCCCGGCCCGGACGGGCAGGGCGGCTATGCCGGGGTCGTTCGCGAACTTGGCGACGAAGCCCTGCTGTTCGACTTCAACCACCCGCTTGCTGGCCAACCGGTCAACTTTGAAGTCCAAGTGATCGGGGTGCTTTGATGAACGCTGTTTTGCATCCCCAGGAAGTGGTGCTGGCCGAACCGCGCGGCTTTTGCGCCGGCGTGGACCGCGCCATCGAGATCGTCGAGCGCGCGCTGTTGAAGTTCGGCTCGCCGATCTACGTGCGCCACGAGATCGTCCACAACACCTACGTCGTCAACGACCTGAAGTCGCGCGGCGCCATCTTCATCGAGGACCTGGCCGAGGTGCCGCCCGGCGCGACGCTGGTGTTCAGCGCCCATGGCGTCAGCCAGGAGGTGCGCCGCGAGGCCGCCGCACGGGGCTTCCAGGTGTTCGACGCGACCTGCCCGCTGGTGACCAAGGTCCACGTCGAGGTGGCCAAGCTGCACCGCGAAGGCTATGAATTCATCATGATCGGCCACAAGGGTCATCCCGAGGTCGAGGGCACGATGGGCCAGCTGTCCGAAGGCATCTTCCTTGTCGAAGAGGTCGAGGATGTGGCCAAGGTGCAGGTGCGTGATCAGAGCAAGCTCGCCGTCGTCACGCAGACCACGTTGAGCGTGGACGACGCGGCGGAGATCCTGGCCGAGGTGAAGCGCGTCTTCCCCCAGGTGCGCGAACCCAAGCAGCAGGACATCTGCTACGCCACGCAGAACCGCCAGGACGCCGTCAAGGTGCTTGCGCCCCAGGTGGACGTCGTCATCGTTGTTGGCAGCCCCACCAGTTCCAACAGCAACCGTCTGCGCGAACTGGCCGAACGCCTGGGCACGCCGGGCTATATGGTCGACTCCGCCGAAGACCTGAAGGCCGAGTGGCTGGAGGGCCGGGCCCGTGTGGGTCTGACGGCCGGCGCCTCGGCGCCCGATGTGCTGGTGCAGGCCGTCATCGACCGCCTGCGCGCGCTGGGCGCCACCACGGTGCGTAGCCTGCCGGGCGTGGAGGAGCATGTTCGCTTCCCGTTGCCGATGGGGCTGGGCGACAAGTCCATGGCCGAGGTCAGTTCCTCGCGATCTTGACGCCGGTGCTTCCAGCTTCCGGCGGCGCCTCACATTGGCGCCGCTTGTCTATTCGAATCCTGAAGGTATTCCCATGCTCGACATCACCCAGCTGCGCAAGGACCTCGATGCTGTCATCGAGCGCCTGAACGCGCGCAAGACCCCCCAGACCTTCCTCGACGTGGAGCGCTTCAAGTCGCTCGAAGGCGAGCGCCGCTCGGTGCAGGTGCRCACCGAGGAACTGCAGGCCCGCCGCAATGCGCTGTCCAAGCAGATCGGCATGGCCAAGGGCAAGGGCGAAGATGCCTCGGCGCTGATGGCAGAAGTCGGCAGCATTGCCGACGAGCTGAAAGCCGGCGCCGAACGCCTGGACGCCATCCAGGTCGAGCTGAACCAGATGCTGATGGGCGTGCCCAATCTGCCCGACGCGAGTGTGCCTGCGGGCGCGGACGAGACCGGCAATGTCGAAGTGCGCCGCTGGGGTACGCCCCGCACATTCGACTTCGAGGTCAAGGACCACGTCGACCTGGGCGCGCCGCTGGGCCTGGACTTCGAGATGGGCGCCAAGCTCTCGGGCTCGCGCTTCGCCTTCCTGAAAGGCCCGGCCGCCAGACTGCATCGCGCGCTTGCCCAGTTCATGCTCGACGTGCAGACGACGGACCATGGCTACACCGAGTGCTACACGCCCTACATCGTCAACCGCGAGATCCTGGAGGGCACCGGCCAGTTGCCCAAGTTCAAGGAAGACATGTTCTGGGTGCTGCGTGGCGGCGATGAGGAACAGGTCGAGCAGTACCTGAT
>NZ_JBFUMO010000260.1:0-7786 GCF_054049355.1 Roseateles sp. P5_E11
CCCGAGGCGTCGTTCAGTGCGAAGCCATGGTAGGTGACCGGGGCGTTAGCAATGCGCTCGGCGTGGGCGGCGATGGCCGTCACGGAAGAGCCGCGCAGCGCGCCGACGGCGGCGGCATAGGCGTTGGCATCGAGGGCCTGGAGGGCGGGTGGAGCCGGCTCGGGAGCGAGGTCGCCCAGCACCATCACGTCGGCCGCATCGAACACCCCCCAGCCCTTGGCAGCGAGCAAGGCGTCGAGGTCGGCCGGCTGGCTCCAGGGCGTCACGCGCACGGCCAGCGGCAGGCCGGCGGCGTCGTAGGCGCGTTGGCAACGGGCCAGCAGCTCATCCAGCGGCAGGCTGCCCTGGCGCAGCGCATTGATGCAGCGCGAGCGCTTGGCCTTGCCGGGCGACAGCCGGATCAGCCAGCCGTCGATGTCGGCCTGCTGGGGCGGGGCGCTGGCGTCGAGCCCGGCATGCTCGGCGCGCAGGGCGAGGGCCTGAATGCCGGTCTCAGGCATGGGACAGAAGCACGGCAGGGTCGCGCCAGATGCAGCGCCATTCGGGCAGGCAGACGCCGCCGAAGGGCGGGGTCGTGCCGGGGTCGATGAACTCGGCGCCCATGCGGGCGTAGAAGCGCTTGGCGGGTTCGTTCTGGTCCAGTACCCACAGGTGCAGAGGCTGGTTGTGCGCCGGCCCCAGCTCGCGGACGATGGCTTGCAGCAGCAGGCGGCCGATGCCGCCGCCCTTCAGCTCGGGGTGGACATGCAGGTTGTCGACCAGCGTGCCGCAGACTGGGTCGTGGCCCGGCAGCACATAGGCGAAGCCGATCATCTGGCCGGCGGCGTCTTCCGCGACGATGCCGAAGGCGGACGCAGCCGGCGACGTCTGCAGGCGCTCACGCCAGATGGCCTGGCGCTCGGCGAACACGTCGTGGTCGAGAAAGCTGTCGGGCACGATGCCGCGGTAGGCGCTGCGCCAGCTGATGGCGTGCAGGGCGGCGACGGCGTCCGCGTCGGCCGGCGTCATGGGGCGCAGGACAGCCAAGCTCATGGCTTTGCGCCATCGGGGGCGTTGAGATAGGTCCGGTAGGTCATGTCGACACCGTCGCTGCGGGCCGCGGATCGGATCGGGCGTGAGCCGGCAGGGTAAGCGATGTCCAGATGATCATCGGCCAACCAATGGAGATCGACGAGGCCGTCTCGCATGGACAGATGGTCGTCGACGGCCGAGCCCAGCGAGATGGCAAAGAAGCCGCGAGGTAGGGCTTGGGGATCAATGCGCCGCTCGGTCGTGGGGACGATGACCACCTGGCGCGAGAAACCGGTGGTCGCGCCGCAGTCGATTTCATAGACGATGGCCGTGAGTTTGCCGCTGGGCGACCGCACCTTGGTGAAGACCTCGGTTGCGCACAGATCGGCGGGGAACAGCTGATTCAGCAGCACCGAGCAGCCGCCGATCAGTGCGGCGATGGCCAGCGCCACCCAGGACAGTGCGCGCCTCCAGCGCATCAGCGGGTTCTCACCGCATCGTCTCGATCCGCCTCACCATCTCCTTGGCGAACTCGACAAAGGCCTGGGCCCCCTTGGAGCTGGGGTCGAACACCACGCCCGGCAGGCCGTAGCTTGGCGCCTCGGCCAGCCGCACATTGCGCGGGATGACGGTGTCGAAGACCTTGTTGCCGAAGTGAGCCTTGAGCTGGTCGCTGACCTGCTGCTGCAGCGTGATGCGCGGGTCGAACATGACGCGCAGCAGGCCGATGATCTGCAGGTCGGGGTTCAGGTTGGCGTGGATCTGCTTGATGGTGTTGACCAGGTCGGTCAGGCCTTCGAGTGCGAAGTACTCGCACTGCATGGGCACGATGACACCGTGGGCGCTGCACAGGCCGTTCAAAGTCAGCATGGACAGAGACGGCGGGCAGTCGATGAGGATGAAGTCGTAGTCCTTGCCAGCATCGAGCAGGGCGGCCTTCATGCGGGCCTCACGGCGTTCCAGCGCCACCAGATCCACCTCGGCGCCGGCCAGTTCGCGATTGGCGCCGAGAACGTCGTAGCCGGCCTTCTCGGCACGAGTCTTGGCCTCGGCCAGGGAGGCGGACTCCAGCAGCACGTCATAGACCGTCAGCTCCAGCTTGCGCTTGTCGATGCCGGAACCCATGGTGGCGTTGCCCTGTGGGTCCAGGTCGACGACCAGCACGCGCTGGCCGATCTGGGCCAGGCCGGCGGCGAGGTTGACGGTGGTGGTGGTCTTGCCGACGCCGCCCTTCTGGTTGGCGATGCAGAAAATCTTGGCCATCTGTTGGTTTGTCGGGGCGTCGGGTTCGAGGCGCGAGGATAAAGGCGAACACAGCCACAGAGGCACAGAGACACAGAGGAGAGAAGCTGAATTTCTCCGTGCCTCTGTGTCTCTGTGGCTTTGTTTCTACTTAGGCCGCATCCAGATGATGCAGCGCTGGGCGTCCAGGCCCGGAACGACCAGTTGTTCCACGTGAAACACATCCACGTCGGCGGGCAAGGCAGCGATCTCGTCGGCCGGGTGCTGGCCCTTCATGGCCATCCAGACCGCACCTTCGGCCAAGTGTTGGCGGGTCAAGCTGGTGAAATCGACCAGCGAGGCGAAGGCGCGGGACGTGATGACGCCGAAGGGTTCGGTGCTCAGCGCCTCGACGCGGCTGTGCACACCGCGCAGATTGGGCAGCTTCAACTCGGCTGCGACCTGCTGGATGAAGGTGGTTTTCTTGGCGACGGCATCGACGCAGCTCACATCGGTGCCGGGGCAGCAGATCGCGATGACGACACCGGGCAGGCCGCCCCCGGCGCCCACATCCATCAGCCGGGCCGTCGCGCCGTGACGCTTCAGCGGCGCGATGACGGATAGGCTGTCCACCAGGTGGTGGCTCAGCATCTGCGCCGGGTCACGCACGGCGGTCAGGTTGTAGACCTTGTTCCACTTCTGCAGCAGGGCCAGGTAGGCCAGCAACTGGTCGAGTTGGGTGTCGCTGAGTTCGAGGCCGAGTTCGATGGCTGCCGCTTGGAGCGTGTCCCTCATGCCGCTTCCGCTTCCGTGAAGCCCTTGAACTTGCCCTTCTTCAGATGCACCAGCAGCAGCGAGATGGCGGCCGGGGTGATGCCGGAGATGCGCGAGGCCTGGCCCAGCGTCTCGGGCTTGTGCTTGTTGAGCTTCTGGCGGGCCTCGAAGGAGAGGGCGTGGACGAGGCCGTAGTCCAGCTCGTCGGGCAGCTTCAGATGCTCGAAATGGGCGGCGCGGGCGACGTCGTCGACCTGCTTGTTGATGTAGCCAGCGTACTTGGTGCTGATCTCGACCTGTTCGGTGACGAGGTCGGCAAGCTCCTGGCCCAGCTCGGCGGTCAGTGTTTCACGTGAAACACCGGCTTCGGGTCGCGCAATCGCAGCGACCTCGGCAACGGTGTCAAACACGACGCCGGGCCGGCGCAGCAGTTCGACCAGTGTGTATTCACGCTCCAGCGCCTTGCCGACCAGACGCTCCGCATCCGCCGCCGCCAGGATGCCGGGATGCACCCAAGTGTTCTTCAGCTTCTCGGTTTCACGTGAAACAGCGTCGCGCTTGCGATTGAACGCTGCCCAGCGGGCGTCGTCCACCAAGCCGAGCTGGCGGCCGGTTTCAGTCAGGCGTGCGTCGGCGTTGTCCTCACGCAGCTGCAGCCGGAACTCGGCGCGGCTGGTGAACATGCGGTAGGGCTCGGTCACGCCCTTGGTGATGAGGTCGTCCACCAGCACGCCCAGGTAGGCCTGGTCGCGCGCGGGGGTCCATGCCGCCTCGCCACGCACCTGCAGCGCCGCGTTCAGGCCGGCGAACAAGCCTTGGGCCGCGGCCTCCTCGTAGCCGGTCGTGCCGTTGATCTGGCCGGCGAAGAACAGACCCTGGATGACTTTGGTCTCGAACGAGGCCTTCAAGCCGCGCGGGTCGAAGTAGTCGTACTCGATGGCATAGCCGGGGCGCAGGATGTCGGCGTTCTCCAGGCCCGGGATGCTGCGCACCGCGGCGAGCTGGATGTCGAAGGGCAGGGAGGTGGAGATGCCGTTCGGGTAGACCTCGTGCGTCGTCAGGCCCTCGGGCTCCAGGAAGATCTGGTGCGAGTCCTTGTCGGCGAAGCGATTCACCTTGTCCTCGATGCTCGGGCAGTAGCGCGGGCCCACGCCCTCGATGACGCCGGTGAACATGGGGCTGCGGTCGAAGCCGCTGCGGATGATCTCGTGGGTCTTCAGATTCGTGTGCGTGATCCAGCACGGCACCTGCTGCGGGTGCATCGCCGCCTTGCCCATGAAGCTGAACACCGGCACCGGATCCAGGTCGCCGGGCTGTGCCTCGCACTTGCTGAAGTCGATGGTGCGGCCGTCGATGCGTGGCGGCGTGCCTGTCTTGAGTCGACCCTGCGGCAGCTTCAGCTCCTTGAGCCGTGCCGACAGCGACACGGCCGGCGGATCACCGGCACGGCCGGCGCTGTAGTTTTCCAGGCCGACGTGGATGCGGCCGTCCAGGAAAGTGCCGGCCGTCAGCACGACGGCGCGGGCGCGAAAACGAATGCCGGCTTGGGTAACGGCGCCGACGACGCGGTCGCCTTCCACCATCAGGTCGTCCACCGCCTGCTGGAACAGCTGCAGGTTGGGCTGGTTCTCCAGCATGCGGCGGATGGCGGCCTTGTAGAGGATGCGGTCCGCCTGGGCGCGGGTGGCGCGCACGGCCGGGCCCTTGGAGCCATTGAGGATGCGGAACTGGATGCCGCCTTCGTCGGTGGCCAGCGCCATCGCGCCGCCCAGCGCATCGACCTCTTTCACAAGGTGGCCCTTGCCGATGCCGCCGATGCTGGGGTTGCAGCTCATCTGGCCCAGGGTCTCGATGTTGTGGGTCAGCAGCAGCGTCTGCGCGCCCATGCGGGCGGCAGCGAGCGCCGCCTCGGTGCCGGCATGGCCACCGCCGACGACGATGACATCGAATTCCTTGGGGTAAAGCATCTGGATCCTGGAAAGAGCAATCGCCGGGCAAGGCGCCTAGGCGAACCGCGAATTTTACGAAGCGGCTGTGGATAAGTCACCCCGTTCAGGCTCATGCGGCAGGGACAATTCCGCCGTTATGGAATGCCGCCCGCATTGCGCCGCCTGCTGCATCGCCCCGTCGATCAGCTCGCCCATCCCCGGCCACCCGAATGGCAAGCCGGCGGGTGTGCGCTGCCTGCAGCTGGACGACGAACTCCGCTGCCGTATTTTTGGGCAGCCCGAGCGCCCCGCCGTCTGCGGCTCGCTGCCGCCGCATGAGGAGATGTGTGGCGAGAACCGCGAGCAGGCCATGCGCTGGCTGGGTTGGATGGAGAAGGAAACGGCGCCCGGCTAGAGTCGGGCCACGCCCGCTCTTTGTCACGCCGCCATGACCGATCTGCAACGCCGCCTGCTACTGTTGTCCTCCGCCGGTCTGGTCCTGCCGAGCCTCGCCGAGACCCCCTGGCCCAGCCGCACCATTCGCCTCGTCGTGCCCTTTGCGCCGGGCGGCAGCAGCGAGATCGTCGCGCGCACCGTCGCCGCCGAGCTGACCAAGTCGCTGGGCCAGACCATGTATGTCGAGAACAAGCCGGGCGGCGCCGGCAATGTCGCCATGGCCGAGGTCGCCCGCGCGGACGACCAGCACACCCTGGTGCTCGGCCACATCGGCACGCTGGCCGTGAACCCCTTCATTTTCGACAAGCTGCCCTATGACCCGGTCAAGGACTTCCGGCCCGTCACGCTGCTGGCCAAGGTGCCCAGTCTCTACGTCGTCCATCCCGACGTGCCCGCCAAGACGCTGCAGGAGTTCGTCGCCTACGCGCGCAAGCGCCCGGGCCAGCTGAACTACGGCTCGGCCGGCAATGGCAGCGCCGGTCACCTGGCGATGGAATACCTGAAGATGGCCGCCAATCTCTTCATGCTGCACGTGCCCTACCGCGGCACCGGCCCGCAGCTGACCGATCTGCTGGGCGCGCGCCTGGAGGCCGCAGCCGTCGGCGCGCCGGCCGTGCTGCAGTTCATTAAGGCTGGCAAGCTGCGCTGCCTGGCCACCGGCTCGCGCGAGCGCCTGCCCCAGCTGCCCGACGTACCGACCGTGGCCGAGCAGGGCTTCCCCGGCTTCGAGATGACGCAGTGGTACGGGCTGCTGGCACCGTCCAGCATGGCGCCGGCCTCGGTCGACAAGCTGGCTGTCGAGGCGGCCAAGGCCATCCGCTCGGTGGGCTCCAAGGAGCGCCTGGGTGCCGACTCTGCTGAGGCTGTCGGCAACACGCCGGCCCAGTTCGCCGCCTTCATCGCCCAGGAGCAGCAGCGCTGGAAGCCCGTCATCCTGCGGGCCAAGGTCAGGCCGGATTGAATCCCGAATGACGACCGTCTCCGACACTCCCATGGAGCAGGAGACGGCACCGACAGCCCCCTAGCAAACAGGTCGTAACCAGTTCATCGGGCTGACCGTTCTCCGTCCCTCCTAGACTGCCGCCGCCGCGCCCGGCGTGGTTGGAAGTTCAGGGAGAAACATGAGAATCGAACAAAGTCACCGCGGCGCGGTGAAGGCCTGGCATCGTCAACTGCTGGGCGCTGCGGCCCTGCTGGCGTGCATCGCCAGTGCGCAGGCCGCCGTGGCCGAGCTGCGGCCCTATCCGCGGGCCCAGCAGACGGGCCGCTACGACAACCCGCTGGAAGCCGGCGCGCTGCCGATCAGCCCGCCCGAGCGTGCCCAGGGCGGCAACCGCACGAGCCGCTGGCGCCTGCCTTACGAGGGCAGTGTCGTCATGACGCAGTACAAGCACGAGGCCGACGACAGCCCCTTGCTGGTGGCCCGCCACTACGCCGGCCAGCTGCGCGAGCAGGGCTTCGAGCTGATCACGGTCTGCGACTTCCCCTGCAAGGCGGCCGACGGTGCCGAGGATGCCGCGGTCTACTGGTTCCATGAACTCGACTTGGCCAAGAAGCTGACCTGGCAGGCCTTTGGCGACCGCGGCATGTACCTCATCGCCCATCGCGCCGACGCCGTCGTGGCCATTCGGGTGGGCACGGTGTACGGGGGCTATGCGTCCACCGTCAAGGCGATCAGCGCGACCAACCTGGATCGCGGGCCGCTGCTCGCTTATGTCGAACGTCAGCGTGCCCCCGTGGCCGATGCGCCGCTGCCGTCACCGCCGGGCCGCACGGCAACCAACCCGCCGGTGCCGGCATCAGCGGCCGCAGCAGCGACCAGCCCCTTCGTCAAGGAGGTTGCACCCGCCGAGCTGAGCGCCTGGCTGCGCAAGACCAAGGGCTGGGTGGTGCTGCAGCTGAGCTCCTACGACCCAGGCTGCATCTACTGCATCCGCGCGAACCCCTCGTTCAATGCGCTGGCCCAGAACCAGCAGGCCAAGGGCATCAGCTTCGTGCGGGTGGCCTTCCAGCCCTGGACGTCGGTGAGCCGCAATGACTTCGTCGCCCAGTACGCCGTGCCCGGCCTGCCGATCTACTTCACCTTCCAGGACGGGCAGCTCATGCGTCGCCATCAAGGCAATGCCGACGAGGCGACGCTGCGCCAGGCCCTGTTGGACGGTTTGCATTGATCGGCGGTTAGGCTGGCGGCATGACGCCCACAGAAACCGCGCTGCCACCCGCCAGCCTGCTCGCCCGCCTGGCCAAGGAGCACGGTGCCTTTGCCGATGCCTACACGCTGAAGGTCCCGCGCGCGGTGACTCTCGCCGAGTTTGTCGAGGCCTTCTACACGACGCGTCTCTTCAAGGTCGAGCGAGCGCTGATTGCGCTGTCCGGCCGCCCGTCCAGTGACGCGA